>DAOVAG010000111.1 GCA_030671165.1 Candidatus Bathyarchaeota archaeon
CATTTAAACACCTCAACGATTTAACGAGATTTATCTTTTCGTTAACTGTTAAATATATTACGGCAAAAAGTAGATGTTTAACCCAAAAAGAATCGGTTAGCTATTCTCCTTTCAATATCTCCCAACGTTTGCTGGCAATAACTTCTCGTTACGCTATGCCGAAATGACTCCTCGCATTTCTACATAAAGGACAAAAACCATTCTCCGCCACAGACTCCTTGTGACATTTCACATTGCTGTGCGACATGGCGCTAACAAAAAAGGTGGGGAGGGAGGGACCATAAAATGCAGTGCTTACTCTTCCACAACAGGGTTTGAAAGGACACCGATACCTTCTACCTCTACTTCAACAACATCCCCGTTCTTAAGCTGAGCTGGCACACCAGAGGTACCAGTGAAGACTAAGTCACCGGGTTCCAAAGTTACCACGTCGCTGATAAAGCTGATGAGAGTCGGTATGTCAAATAGTAGCTCAGATGTGTTGCAGTGTTGGACCTCTCGTCCATTCACCCGCGCCCATATATTCAATTGTGAGCTGTCCAGGTCGGTCACGATGTAGGGACCGATAGGGCCAAAGGTGTCGGATGATTTCGCGCGCCACCATTGGATGTCTCCTCTCTGCCACTCACGGGCGCTGACATCGTTACCACAAGTATAACCTAGCACATACTCCATGGCTTGAGTCTTAGACACACTTTTACACCGACGTCCGATGACGACTACCAATTCTGCTTCCTCCTGAACCATTCCTACCCCCTTGGGAAGAATGATGGATTCTCCAGGTCCGATGACGCAGGAAGGGGTTTTAAAGAAGGGTTCAGGTTTAGTCGGCTTAGAGGAACCACTGATGTGACTTGCATAGTTTAAGGCCAGAGCCAGAATCTTGGAGGGCATGACAGGGGGCAGAATCTTTACCCCTGAAAGCGGATAGACATTACCAGTATAAGTTATCCCGCTAAACGGAGTGTCTTCAAGCTCCTTCACGACGTCCTCTTCCACGACTCCATAAAGAACCTTGTCTTTAACTAAACATCTAACAATCTTCATTAAACATCCAACCTTTCGCATATTTTACTTTTGTATTACGAGTATTATCAAAATATCTCCTTTCTTTTATATTTACTATCCGATAAATCAATCCCTCCTCAGAAAGCAGAACATGATAGAAAATCACGCAAACGGATTATACACACATACATCATAAATCCGGTCACATCAAAGAAGATGTCGTAGCTGTGGAGAGAACTGTATAGATTGTAGGCGAGTGGGATGCGAAAATTTAACAACTGTTGATTCTGTAAGATAAAAGTTTTAGTTACATCTATAAAAAGATGCAAGTTATTTATCTTCAATCTTTTAGGAAAGACTCTGTAATTTTATGCCCTCAGAGTAACTCTGATATTTCATCTAATCAAATACGATTCTATCTTCATCGGGCAGATAAATATAGTCCACTCTATTCCTTTAAACCAATCGTTTAACGTCCGCTCAATTAACATGGTATTCTCGATGTTTGATGAGGTGTTCTGAAGGTAAACCACCCTCATGAGAGGTCGAGTAAAAGATTGAGACAAATGTTCTCTATAAGGAGTTTTTAATTGAAGCCGTTCTCCTTTGTCGTTGATAAATCTTTTAAAAATCAAAGGGAATACTATAAACAATACTGAAAGCCACTACAAGATATTCGCGTGCGCTGAGGGAAAACTACATGATAGAGAAAGAGGATATAAATGCAATTGTAAAGGATTACACGAAAGACAAAATATCTATAGGCACCTTAGGTTCCCACTCAGCTCTCAATATTTTTAAGGGTGCGAAAGAAGAAGGGTTCAGAACTGTATGTATTTGCAGAAAGAAAGATGAGATCGTTTATCGAAGGTTCTCCTCAGCAGACGAGGTTATCTTGATTGAGGATTTCAGCGATCTCTTAGATGAGGAGATACAGGAGAGGCTTAGGAGATTAAACGTGATTCTCATTCCACATGGGTCCTTCAACGCGTACCTAAGCATGGATAAGATTTTGAACGAGTTATATCTGCCAATGTTCGGCAATAGGAAACTCTTAAGCTGGGAGATCGACAGAGAAAAACAGAGAATTTGGCTTCGAAGAGCCGGCTTAACTATACCCAAAATATTCGAAGATTCCGATCAGATAGATAGGTTAGTCATTGCAAAGTTCCCCGGCGCAAGAGGAGGAAAAGGATACTTCCTCGTAAATTCCCCCGAATCCTTCAAGGCGAAAACTGAGAAGATGATTAGAAATGGACATCTAAAAAGAGAAGACTTGAAGAGAACATATTTTCAAGAATACGTGATTGGGGTAAACGCTTACATCCAGTATTTTCAATCGACGCTACAAGATGAAGTTGAGATGTTGGGGATAGATAAAAGATACGAGTCTGCTGTAGACGGCATTGGGCGGATACCTGCAAGTGAGCAGCTCCAGATCGATCTGAACCCAACATACACGATTGTCGGCAATATCCCAATAACATTGAGAGAATCCCTACTTCCAGAAATATTTAAGATGGGAGACAACGTGGTAAGAGTGTCAAAAGAGATAGCCCCGCCAGGCATAATAGGACCGTTCTGCCTCGAAAACGTCATCACAGACAAATTAGATATTTTCACTTTTGAGATATCGGCGAGGATCGTTGCAGGAAGCAACGTAGGCATCGGCACCTCACCTTACGCGTATTTAAAGTATGGCGAAAGAATGTATATGGGTAGAAGAATCGCTAGAGAAATAAGGCTAGGCATCGAGAAGAACAAATTAGAAAAAATAGTATACTAAAATACTCCTAAATTGAAAAATGTAAAAGAAAACATGCTTAGAGGTAGAGAAGTTTGGTAATAAAAAGGAAAAATATGCAGAAGCTAGCATCCTCCTATGAGACGGATTCTATAACGATAGGGGTTTTAGGCTCCCACTCCGCGGAAGAAGTTGGAGTTTCAGCTAAAGCCATGGGATTACCTACAGTCGTCATCTGCCAGAAAGGAAGGGAAGCTCTCTATGCAAAATATAACAAGCATCTATACGATCATATAATCATCCTCGAAGAGTTTTCTGACCTGATAAATGAAGAGGTTCAAGAAAAACTGAGAAAACTGAATACGATATTTATTCCAAACCGATCGTTCTCTGTATATGTGGGATATGATAACATTGAGAACAAGTTCAAAGTTCCTCTCTACGGGAACAGAATGATACTAAGAGCAGAAGAGAGAAACGAAGAGAGAAACCAGTATTGGTTACTGGAAAAGGCGGGAATAAAAATACCTAAGAAGTTCAACACTCCCGAAGAGATCGACCGCCTAGCAATAGTGAAAGTTCAGCAGAAGATGAATCCTCTTGAAAGGGCGTTCTTCTATGCATCCTCCATTAAAGAATATCACAAAAAAGCAGAGGAACTCATAAAAAAGGAAGTTATAGATGAAGAAGACTTGAAGAAAGCAAGAATAGAAGAGTACGTTTTAGGACAAAAATTTAACGCTAACTTTCAAGGATGGGCTTTAAAAGAAACCTTCGATGACTTCGATTTAGTAGGCTTTGACGATAGAAAACAAACCAATTTACACGGCCTACTAGACTTACCCGCAAGAGACCAACTATCGATAAACATTCCAATTAGGAATGAAGAAATAGGACATTACGGCTTGACTATGAGAGAATCTAAGAAACCGCTGGTACACCAAGCTGCCGAGAAATTCAGTCGCATCAGCGAAGAGGAATATTCACCAGGCATAATAGGTCTTTTTGCCTTACAGGGGGCAGTTGCCTATGACTCCGATTCGGAACAGAAAAAATTAATGTTTTATGTCTTCGACGTAAGTCCGAGAATTCCAGGTTGCCCGTGTGTTGGCCCAACATCACCTGAGATGCGGAGACTCTCACTGAAATATCAAAGATTTCTAAGAAGGTATGGATGTGAAAGAATTGATTCGCCTATGGACTTACCTATGTTAGAGATAAAATACGCAGCGGAGAACGATAAATTAGGCAAGATTGTAACGTAGCTATTTAAA
>DAOVAG010000126.1 GCA_030671165.1 Candidatus Bathyarchaeota archaeon
TTCAGAAACCTCTTAAAATCCATTAAAAAGTACCCAAAGTACGATTTTTTTACTACCAAAACTTCATTGATGAAACGAATATACACATTGCAGGCTTGATAATCCTCAAAGTATCTTAAAAAAATATTAGATAATAATGGGTTTTAAGAATTTTATTAAGAATAACTTTTAGCTGCAATATATGAATGTTGGATTTGTTGGTTGACTTTACTGAATGTGGGTAATCCATGTCCAGGAAGCATCACTTGAACATCTAGCTCTGTCAGTCGTTTAAGGGATTGAATTAAAGCCTGATGATTTCCAAAAGGAAAGTCATATCTACCAAAGGAGCCATTTGGGAAAACTGTATCTCCTGAAATTAACAATTTGGTCTTCTTTTCATAAAGACAAACGCTTCCAGGGGAATGCCCGGGAGTATGAATAATGTCAAGTAGGTATTCTCCTAACATAATCTTGTCTCCTGCATTTATTTCTTTGATTCTCTTGAGATTTAGATCTCTTAGGAAGGGTACTTCTTCTTTATGAATAAAAATATCGAGATCATAGAATTCCGTCAACTCATCAAGTCCTCTAATATGGTCAAAATGGAAATGTGTTAAAATCGTTTTCGAAACGTTGGGTATTGTCGAGAAAATTTCCTTCAATTTTGGTCTTATTCTATTTTCTTCTGCACCATTTCCTGAATCAACTATTGTAAGGGTCTCTCCAGTGAAAACATAAATGTTTGAGGTTACACCTTGTCCCGTTATAAGGTATACATCTTTTAATGATGCATTGTAATTCTCTAAATTTATTATTGTCAATTAGATCTCACAAAAATATGTATGGATATAATCTTTTCCAAAATGATCATGAAGAATTGAAGCATTCATTTCAAGTACATGAATATTATTAAAGTTGATTATGGAAACATGATCGTTTGCCTGTGTGGCAAGCGTTTCCTTTCTGTTCAACAAGTAAAAGCAAGGTATCATAATCACAGTCAACGAGGATCTTTCTAACCTTCTGAGTGTTTCCTGAGGTCTCCCCTTTCATCCACAGCTTCTTTCTAGACCTACTCCAGTAGGTAACATAACCCGTATCTAAAGTCTTCTTGAGTGCATCTTCATTCATATAAGCCACCATAAGCACTTCCTTAGTCTTGTATTCCTGAACGACTACGGGGATTAAACCGTCTCCCTTAGTAAAGTCTAATTCTTTAATTTCAATAAGCAAAATTAACACCCTTTAACAAATTAGTCTTCAACCACCTTGATGGCTTCCTTTAAAGTAAACTTCTCTTCATACAATGCTTTCCCAATAATTGCGCCTCTTAGACCAATCTTCTTTAATCGGATTAAATCATATATATTGCTTATTCCTCCTGCGGCGAAGATGTCCACAGTGTTATTTTTCACTTCATTTTGAAGCGTTACATAATCGGGTCCGGTAAGAAGACCATCTTTTGAGATTGCAGTGAGAAGGAACAGCTTAACTCCGAAATTTATGAATGTTTGAATAGCATCCTCCAAAGTAAGCCCGGTATCACTTGTCCATCCTTTTATCATCACTTTGCCATCTATATAATCTAGGGCTATCATAATTCGATCATTTCCATATATAGTTAATAATTTTTTTAATATTTTGATCTGTTTAAAGGCTAAAGTGGCGACAATCACTCGTTCAATACCTGATTTGAGAAGTGACTCAGCTTTTTCTCTACTTCTTATTCCTCCGCCAACTTGAATGGGAATATTGACATGTCGAATTAATGAAGTTATAACTCTCGAGTTGTCTCCTCGTCCAACTGCAGCATCGAGATCTATTATGTGGATGGTTTTAGCTCCTTCTCGGATCCATTTTCTAGCAGTTTGTAAAGGAGTACCAAAAAGGTCATAGTTAATAGAAGTATTCGGATCACCTTTTCTTAATCTTACGACTTTGCCTCCCATTATGTCTATTGCAGGGATAATTTCCATAGGCTATCCTATCCAATATCTTTAGTAATGATTACATTGCACCCTTTGCACTGGGAATGTTAACTCTTCTCGGATTAACTTTAATAGCTTCTTTGAGTGATAGGGCTAAGGATTTGAAGGCTGCTTCAACTTTATGATGATCATTGTCGCCATATTGAGTCCAGATGTGCATGTTGACTTGAAGAGAGGATGCTAATGTTTCTAAGAAGTGGATAATATCCTCCTGCATCATGTCCTCTATCGTTTCTCCACTAATTTTTAGATCTATTTTATGGTATGGTCGCCTCACAAGATCTATAGCGGTAAAGGCTAAGGAGCAATCCATAGGAACAATAGCATAACCAAAACGGTTTATACCCAGTCCTTCCCCAATCGCGTTTCTTAAAGCTTGACCAAGACATATGGCTACGTCTTCAATTAAGTGATGTTTCAAATCACCTTGAGCGATAATTGTTATGTCTATTAGACTGTGCGTGCCCAATGTCGTTATGAGATGATCGAAATATTTTATTCCACTATTTGTTTTAATGATTCCGGTACCATCTAAATTTACCTTCATGGAGATCTTCGTTTCTTTTGTTTGTCTTGAATATTCTCCAATTCTCACTTTTTTTCCTCCTTTATCATGCTTAATAAATTGGATATATCGTTTACTGAAGGAAGTATTATATCAGTCTTCATTTCAAGTAAATGTGAGATAAATTCCTCTTTAAAATCTGAAGTCGAATACAAGCCCATGGATATAAAGCGTGGATCTATCTTGTTGGCTTTCTCAACCATTAATATATCTTCAATTGAATCGCCGACATATACTGCGTATTTGAAAGGATTTAGACTGTAAGCCGATTTCAATAGTAGGAGGGGACTAGGTTTTTTGAATTTTTCAAAGGTATCTGTCTTGAAATCTTGAAGGAAGAAGAGGGCTTCCTCTGTGTACTCATTAAGGATCTTACCTAAGGTATGGTTTGCTGATAGAAAATCTCTTCCAGATACTATTCCAAAGTTATTGGTTCCAATTATTTTAGATAAATCAGTAAGGGTCTTTAAAGTTATTATTTTCTGCTCCATTTCGACTAAACCTGTACCTATATAATATTCCGGACGAACTTTGTGTTGTTTATGAAATAAAGTAGGTCCATAGAAAATTTCATCGAAAACTCGGGAAATAAGACTTTTTTTTACATTTCCAGGATAACAAAGGAAGCTTTTCATTGCAACACATATTGATGGGTTATCAGATTCAGATTTGAGGATTAATTCGTTATCTATTGTGTTTATGCCCATTGCATCGGCTTTTTCTGCGAAGACGGTTAAGTTATCGATTATTTTTGACCATTTTATGTTGAGGGAAAATGGTTTCATCATTTCAAATGCACTTTTAATATAGTTAAATCGATTATGCAAGGTTCTTTTTGTAAACTCTTTTGAGTTTACAAGTTCTATAAATTTCTTTTGAAAAATTCTAGGTAACATGGGGGATAATGTAAGAAGTATGGAATATACAATGTCCCAATCGTTATTAAAACCTCCACTTCTTTTATAGAGATAAATTGTCTTATTCAATATATCATCTGAAGGGAGATTGATTCCAATCAGATTATATAGAAAATAGTCGATTGTTTTTACAATAGTATAGTTATATGATCTTCGAACATCGATTAATACTCCATCGCAATCGAAAATGATAGCACCTATCTTCTCCAATTTCTCTAAAATCGCGAGTCTGATGTAA
>DAOVAG010000018.1 GCA_030671165.1 Candidatus Bathyarchaeota archaeon
TCTTCTAGTAGTAAGGGTTTTTTCTAGACTTTTTATACTATCAGATAAATTACGGATTGCTATATTACTTGGAAGAAGAGTGGATATGTCTATCGGATCACGATAGTATCCACTTATTATTCCACCACCTGTTTCGTATAAATTTCCTTTCAAATCTACGGTTCTATAACCAGCCCTTGATATAATGAATGCATATTGCTCTTTACTCGTTACGATGGTGTCTCCAAAGATGAAGTTTATGGCTGCTTTGTATTTCTTATTACAATTAATAAGGTTTGAAGCTGAATTGATTACGCCTTCAATTTTAGGGGGAGAAATACTTGTTATTTCCTTAACTGCTTTTAGTGGAATGAGTTTAATCATCCCTATTCGCATTTTTCTAAGACTTTCCACACATTTAAGTACAGTATTAACGTCTTCAACTATTATTGCTTTAAGCCAACCAGCTGAGGCAGCGTCAATAGCTCTTTCATACTTTGAATTTACTGTTATTAGGTTCTCTATTCTACCCAAGATACCTGGGATAGTGCCATTCTCTCCCAGCTCCTCGATTCTTTGTAGTGCGGAAGCTTCAGAGGATAAGACATTAACAAGATTTTTTTGGGCGCTAAATTCTATTATGGTTTTTCTTGCTACCATTAATGTCTTTTCAGCTTGATTCATTTTTGTAATTATATTTGTTTTTATTGAGAGATTTTTCTTTACTAGATCGGAAGTATTTGATATGTTTTCACTTTCTTCCTTTAGAAGTTTTTGGAGTTCTTGTAAGTTATTTTGTAGATTATTTTGAGTCAGCTCAAATTTTTTTCTTCTTTCTTTAAGACTTTGAAGATTTTCGGAAATATTTTTTTGTCTAATGGATATACCTTTCAAGCTTATGGTTGAAGTAAGGATTGTTCTACGAAATTTATCTAGCTCATAGTTTATGGTCTTAATTTTCTTAGAATTATCGCCTAAATTATGCTTAGTATGGGTTAATTTTTGAGTGAAAAGGGTCGAATTCGCTGTTTTTTCGTTCAAAATTAACTTTGAATTTTTTCTAGTAGTTCTTAGAGTTAGCAGAATTTGTCTTGTTTCTTCGAGTTTTTTATTTAAAGAAGCATAATACTTCAACCTATCATCTTTTATTTTACTTAGACGCTTTAAACTAGTTTTACCAAGTTTTATCTCCATTTTGAGACCGGCAATCTTAGCCATTAAGTCACCGATTATTTGCTGTACTGCAACAAGTTTCTTCCCACCTTTATCAGAAATTTCATCATCTAATTTCCTTCTAGCTAATTCTATAGTTTTTATATTATTCCGCATTTGATGACTTTGTTTCTGTAAAAAGTTTTTTTCTAAAGTTTTATGATTTAAATCCTTTGTAAGTATGGTTTTTTCATGTTCAAGTTTAGAAATCTGGTCTGCATTGAGAATTGCTTTGTGTTCTTTTATCTCTTTTTCAATAAAATTGTATCGAAGAGCTTCATTTCTTTCTTCTTCGAGTTTCTCCAATCGACCTTCTACGTCGCCTATTCGAACAGAGGCAATTCGAAGATTTGTATCTGCATTTCGAAGTTGAACTCTAGCTTCAGTCTTCTTTAAATCGTATTCTGAAAGTCCAACTAAATTTTCTATAACTTTTCTTCTCTCTTCCGGGGTTACATCAGCCAAACGAGTTATAGTGCCTTGAACAATCATATTATAACCTGAAGCTGAAAGATCTGCAATACTTAGAATATTTATCAATCGAGTTCGAGAGATGCGTTTCCTATTTATGAAGTATTCACTTATACCCGTCCGTATAACTTTTCTAGAAATGGTCACAGTATTTCGATCGATTGGTAATCGTCTATCGCTATTATCAAACCAAATCTTAACAGAGGCTACCTTTGAAGCAGTACTCATGTTTGGAATACCATCAAAGATTACTTCGCCCATTTTAGCAGCTCTTAGAGAACGTGCACTTAAATCCCCTAAAACAAAACGGATAGCATCGAAAATGTTGCTTTTACCACTGCCATTTGGACCTGAAATAACAGTGAGGCCTTTATCTAATTTGATAAGGACTTTATTTGGACCGAAGGACTTGAACCCTCTCATTTCAATTTGTTTAACGAACATTAATTGTCACTTTTAAAGGATAAAAAAAAGATTTTGAAGGATATATCTTATTCAACAGGTCTACCTTTTAGATAAATATGTTATCATTATTTCAATAATGTGTCGTTTTATTAACAAGATGATAATCAATCACCTGTATGATATTAAAAACTATTTTTACATTTTTTCGACATATTAAATTTTCAAATCTTTAGTGGAATGATTTAATAGAATCTTACATTACTTAAATGTAAAGTCTTTTTTTTATGATAAGAGATCTCAGAAAAGGTAGAAATTTAATGGAAAATAATTTCACGATACTTGAATATTGTAGAGATAACAATTTATAAATAGTAATAAATTAGCTAGCAGAAGATAAGCAGATCTAACATTTGAGGTGATATTTATGAGGATCGAGCGATTAAAGAACGAGATGATAAAGAGTAACATAGATGGATATTTAATTTCAAATATTAACAATGTTTTTTATTTTACAGGGTTTATGGATATTTCTGATGCGACGTTAAGTCTAATTATACCTTTAGATGGAGAACCAACTCTCCTAGTACCTCCCTTGAGTTATGCTGCAGCTAAAGATAATGCATCAAATTGTCTTGTTGATGTAATCTCCAATGAAGAAGAAAAAATTGTTGATAAACTTATTAAAAATATAAAATTGAATAATTTACAAAACATTGAATTTGATACATTACCTATACCCATGTATATGGACTTAATTAAGAAGCTTAATGAGGTTAAAATGACACCGAACCGAAAGCCTATATGGAATCTTCGAAGAATAAAGGACGAACAAGAAATATCATTCCTCAGAAAAGCATCATTGATAACAGACATTGGAGTTGAAGCTGGAATTCAAGCAATAAAAGCAGGTGTAAAAGAGTATGAGATAGCTGCTGAAGCCGAGTATGCTATGCGCCTTCATGGTTCTGAAGGTATAGCCTTTGATACAATAGTTGCTTCTGGACCTAGATCAGCGTATCCTCATGGAGTGTGCACAAACAGAGTAATCAATAAAGGAGATTTCGTAATTTTGGATCTGGGTGCTATTTCTTCAGGTTATCGATCGGATATCACGAGAACAGTGGTTGTAGGTACTCCAACTCAAAAGCAGAATAAAATGTTAGAGCTTGTTTCAAGAGCTCACCGGAAAGCCTTAGAATGTATTCATGAAAATATCATTGCGCATGAGGTTGATGCTAATGCTAGAGAGATTTTAAAGAGTGGAGGATATGGTAAAGAATTTATTCATGGTTTGGGACATGGAGTAGGATTAGATATTCATGAACCTCCTACGCTTTCATCAAGAAGTGAAGATATACTAAAAGAGGGAAATGTTGTGACTGTAGAACCAGGAATATACATTCTAGGCTTTGGTGGAATTAGAATTGAAGACACAGTACTTGTGCATAAGAACTGTGGAGAACAATTAACACAAGCCGAATATTATCTTTAAACTTATAAACCGTGTCGCCTCTCCCTTTGTTGAAAGGTTCTTAAGGCTCTCCAAAGATCAATTCTCCTAAAATCAGGCCAATAAACATCGATAAAGAATAATTCGCTGTATGCACCTTGCCATAAGAGAAATCCGCTTAATCTCTCCTCACCAGAAGTTCTAATAATTAAGTCAGGTTCTGATTGGGGTAGATGAGAGGTATACAAATGGTTTTCTACGATATCTTCATCTATATGAGCTATGTTTAAGGTCCCAATCTCCACTTCTTGTACAATTTTCTTTATGGCATCAATTATTTCTGCTCTTCCGCCATATGCAAGAGCTATATTTAGGTAATGATTGTTATAATGTTTAGTTGCTTCTTCAACTTTTTTGATTAGTCTTTGAGTAGAATCGGGGAGGAGGTTAATCCTTCCAATTGCTCTGATTTGAACCTTATTTTTATGAATTCGTTCATCACATAACAGTTTATTTAACCGTTCATTGAAAAGGGAAACTAAGTTATCCACTTCTTTGGGTGATCTACTGAAGTTTTCAGTTGAGAAGGAGTAGACCGTAATAGTTTTAATATCAATGTCTAAACACCAGTCTAATAATTCTTCAACTTTATCAGCTCCAAATTGATGAGCAGAATGGAGAGAAATTGAACGTTCAGAACCCCATCTCCGATTTCCATCTAAAATAACACCTAAATGTTCTGGTTTATTGCCATCTTTAATCTGATTCCATAGTATCCTTTCATAGATCTTATATACTATAGAGTTACAGGTAATTTTTCTAGTAAAATCATAGAACAATCTTTGAAAATTCAAACCCTAGCTCCTTCCAGTGCTCGAGAACATATACAATTTCGCTTTCTAGGAATATGTGTAATCGTTTCAAACAAGGTCTCTTTAATTATATTTCCAAGCTTTTGTCCTTCTTCTGCTACTTCATCAGTTGATATGCGTTTTTTAATACCAGCAGCCATATTTGAAACAAAACATAATGTTGAATAGCATATATTAAGTTCATGTGCTAATACGGCTTCAGGTAAACCCGTCATTCCAACAACATCGCAACCAAAACTTCGATACATTCGAATTTCAGCGGGTGACTCATATCGAGGACCTTCAGTACAGAGATATACTGCGTCATTCCAGATTCGATTTATCTTCTGTTTAGCTGATTTAAATAGATGTTCTCTCAATTCAGGGCAGTATAAGTTAGAAACATCAACATGCGTAACTGGGGCATCATCATAAAAAGTTAGGGACCTATACTTGGTAAAATCGATAAAGTCGCTTGGAATGATAAAGTCGCCTGGTTTATATTGTAAATTTATTGCTCCGACTGCGTTTGTGGCGAGGATTCGTTTAACATTTAATGTATGAAGTGCCCAAATATTTGCGCGATAATTAATTTTATGAGGAGGAATCTCATGTGTTTCACCATGCCTTGGTAATAATGCAACATTTTTATTGCAGATTCTTCCAAGGGTTATGATTGCTGATGGACCATATGGGGTTCCAATACGAAACTTAGTTCCCCCTTGAAAGAATGTTTTTGTTCCAGTGCCAGTGATAATTGCAATTGCAGCTTTTCTCATGTTATATCACGTTCTTTGAAGTAATAATGAAACTTTTTTCCTGATTTAATTGATAGATAAAAGGTTATAATGGTTGCAGATATTCCTAAACCAACTACAAGAATTAGGCTTTGGATTAGAGAGCTAGGAATTGGAGGTGGAAGAATTAAGATGTCTGATGCTTGAAGAGCTATTTCTCTCATCCAGAGAGTTGCAACGATTCCAACAGCGACCCACAATATCCTATGATCACGCATAAAGTATAAGAATACTGTTAATCCAATAATAAAAATGAGAAAGGCAATTAGTACGAGATCAACAATAAATTTTATTCCATAACCGATGACAGAGGGTATTATCAAATACCATCCATAAGGATCACCAAAGATATTTATTAAACCTGAATAAGTTTGGTAGATACCTATACCAAACACAATAAGGGACGTTATTGTAGTGAATAAGCGTACTAAGTTGGGGGGACTTGGAAAGATTAATGCTTGGATTTTTTGGTCAATTCGAAATCCTCTAATTATAAAAAGTAAACCGAAAAAAACGAGGAGAAAAATGCTTATGTATTCTGTATTCAGGAACCATAGTATAGCTAATGCAATGAATAATACACCTGGAATCCCGAGAAACCAACGAGAATAATAAGGATCTTCTATCAACTTTCTAAGATAGCGAGAGAAAAGGGCCCAACTCTCTTCGATGGCTTCACTGTGTTTTACAACAACTCTTTTAATGGATAATATTGGAATCCTGGATTGAATAATAGGTATAAGCTCTGCGTCTCCAAAACCGTCTGTAACAAGAATGACATTATTTGCAGGAAACTTTTCTAACACTCGGATTAATTGATCTCGAATCAGTCTATCCGCTTTTACGCCGCCTAATTCAAATCCAGCTATTGTAGCGACCTCATATTCTTCATCTAAATTCTCCTTAGAAAGCTCATCATAAACTCTCACAGCTGCAAACATTGCGTTTGCATCGCTTTCTTCAGGGTCATGAAGAACCAGTTTTGAGGCAGCCTCAAGGTTCATGTCCCTACCAATAATTGGAGTTTTAATCTTTGCCTTCAATCCAATGTCGTTATCACGATCAACACACAAGATGAGTATCTTGCCCTTTTCTTTGGACATTAGATCCCCAATATTACTTTATTTTTATTAGGTATTAGTGAGGAGGTATAATTTAAGCCAAACCCTTTTTTCTCAGAAGGATATATTCATTAAGTGTTAATTTCTTTCCCTGCTTCATTTTTTCATATGTTTTCTTGTTTTGTTCTTCAATAATTAGATCTAAATCCTTCCTCTTAGTGGTCTCTTCAATTTTTCTAATTTTATAGGTAATACTCTTTATTTGACGGGTTATTTCTAAGGTATTATTGTGAATATCGTTTATTGCATTATTAAATTTGATACAATTTTTATGAGCTAAATCAGCTTCTGCTCTTACTTTGTCAACCTCTTTTATCAGTTCAAGCATTTTAGTATGGTATTCTTGACTCTTCTTCACGCTCTCAACTTTCTTTCTATGCAGAGTATCACTACGTATTGATAATGCTTTTATTATTGAAAACAATTCATCTTTTTGTTTCTTTAGGTTCAATGCTTTTCTATTGATTAATAATTGTTCTTCGAGATGTCTTATTTGAGATATGATCGCTTCTTCTTCTATAGGTGAGAGAGGATTTGTTTGAATTTTCCAGTCTAAAGCTTTTATTTGTTGATGAAGTTCAATATCATTCTGACGAGTCGTATCTGAGAAAGAGTTTGGCTTTTTTAGTAAATCGTAAAATCTACTTTTTTTTACATCAAGTTGAATAAGAATTAATGCTTCATCTTTCTTTAATTTCTTAACGGATTGATTTATTTCATCACGTTTATTCTTGAAGATGTTTATATCCTTCCATTTCTCCCGAACAATTAAGTTAAGAGCGTTTCTTTCATCGCTCCATCTATTCAAGGTTTTATTAAGAGCATCTCTTTTGTTTTGTTTAGAAATGGCTTCTGTTTCTAGGGTCTTTATCTTTTTTGATAAAGTAATTATTTCTTTATTAATGGCCTTTACCTTCCATGGGTTAAATCTATTAATTCTTTATTTTTATTTATCCTAAGTTTAGATAAGAATAATGTAACTGATAGACAACTCTCGAGGGCTCTCCATTTGTTTTTCGAAAAACAAATTATAAGAGCATCTTCTTCAGATAGCTCGAAATTATAGCGTAAGGTATTTGCTAGTTCAGGATGGTTAAGAGATAAATCAGGATACACGGTTGGCACGATTAATCTCTCTTTTTTGAAAAGTAATATGATGGCGCCAGATGCTCCCGCTTTCACAGCTATATCGCGTAATTCTACAACAGGTTTTGGGATTAATTGATTCTGAAGGTGAATGATAAAGCTGTTGGCTTCTATTCCAAAACGCTCCAAATTTAGCTCCTTGACAGCTAAGATATCATTTTTTTTGAATATTTTTTTTATGTATGCATGTCCAATTGAAGTTAATTCACTTCCAGATTTACTCGTTTTGAGATAGCCTTCACGTTTGAGATCAGTTAACATTAGCCTAACTAGTCCTTCTCGGTGAGATAAGTCTAACATTTCCTTTAGGCGATATCGTCCAACTGGACCTTCACGTCTTATAATAATGAGAAGAAGAATGTTTTTTATATCAGATCTTTTTTTGCGTTTACCAAGTTTTGTTTTTTTCATCTAGTTAAATATAGTTAAAATCCCTTCTTAAAATTAAGGGTTAACTGATTTCTCTCCCTCCAGTGAAAATCCTCAACAGGATAGCGTGAAGATTAATAAATCCTAGTTTATTTTTGGATGAGATAGGTATTAATGAGAAAGATAAGCCGAGATTGGAGATCAGATGGAACATATCTCGACTTAAGAGACGTTGTGTTCCTGACAATTTGTCTTCTATTGCCAGGTCTAATGTATCCTCTGTGGTTCCCCATTCGAGAATTTTGGTAAGTTCATTTTCTAGAATTAAATCTGTTTTTGAGAGAATGTAGATTTGAGGGATGAATAAGCGGAGGTGTACAGCTGCAGCTAAAAATAAATTTGAGACATAGTTTAGAGGACTTCTAGAGAATGGAGCGTCGAAGAGGTATAGTATAGCTTTCTGACCCTCTAATAATTCATCTACGATATAAGGACCACTGGCTCTAAAAGCAAATAGCTCCATTTGTCCTGGTGTATCAATTAATACATAATCAGCGTTGATATCTTCAACTTCATCTTTGATAGTCTGGATCTCTGAAGCGATTAGATCGGTCGCCATTAATAAGGCTCCGTTTGGACCAAGTTGATATTTTCTTGCGAGTTCATTGATTGAAATGTATTCCCGAATGTCTATATCAGGTGTGTAGGGTAATTCTAAAACTCCTGGATCCAAGTTTACTGTGATAACATCTTGTCCTTTCAGTTTTAGCCAGTCCGAAAAAGCTGACGTTAGAAAAGATTTTCCAGAACCAGCTGTTCCAATTATAAAAGTTGCATACATTCGATGTTTCACCAATTATTAATAATCTTTGAAATATGTAGGCTTTTTTTATATTTTTTTATAAAAAAGGGTTAAGGGTAGTAAGTTCTCAGTGATTAAAGTTCTTCTATTGTTCCACCGTTTTCATATATTAAGTGTGAGATGTTTTTTATGGCATTTTCAATTGTATTCTTCGTTTCTTTTTCGGATTTGGAGGTTGCGGTGAAGTGAAGTTCTAAGTGATGGCGTAATTTTGGATGTGATTTAATATAAACATCGGGGTTGTTATGCATTGTCGCATCTATGAGGGGGGCTATCTCTGATTCAACTATCCCCATGACCTTGAAATATCTTCCATGAACAAAGAGGTTTCCAATGGAGTCACGGATCATTGGAAGTACACTTTCTTTAAAGATAGCCTTCATCTCTCTAGGTACACCCGGAAGTGCTATGATCTTTGAAGAGTCAGTGTTCATAATAACTCCAGGCGCCGTGCCTTCCGGGTTAGGTAAAGGAGTAGCCCCTCTAGGAAGGGTAGCCATTTTTAACCTTGCTGGAGTGAGCTCAATGGTCTTTGTTATGTTTTTCTTATAATTACAGTATCTCGCTTTGACCATGGCTAGAGCTTCCTCATTAAGCTCTAAGAGTCTATTTAACGAAATTGAAATGGATTTTAAGGTTTTATCGTCAAAAGTTGGACCTAAACCACCAGTAGTAATAATGAAAGTTGGATTTCGTTTAAGTGTAGCTTGTAAGATAGAAGAGATCTCGTCAACATCATCTCTTACGGTACTTATTCTTCGGACGATACCTCCTGAGCTTGAGATGTACTTTGCAATCCATTGAGCGTTCGTGTTTGTTATTTGTCCAATTAAAAGCTCGTTACCGATACTAATAATCTCGATGTTGCATATCATGAAGGGTTATTCCTTCTTAGAGAACCACCAGTCAAGATACTCTTTTCTTTTCTTTTTACGCTTATCATCATCATCTCGTGTATCTTGTCTCATCTTGTCTCTTAGTTCCATAATTTCTTGAGAAGTTAAGGATAAACCACAACTTTTACAGATATATCTCCTGAAGTATGAATCATGCTTCATCTCACCCCCACATTCTGGACAAAACGGCATTATTTATAACCTCCACATATTACGTATTACAAATTGATCTCCTAGAATTTTTACTTTATGGCTAGATTCAAGATATATTTTTTGTGAAAAATTTATTATTTTTTTCTCATAAAAACAGATTTAATTATAAGATCTAAAACGTCGTTGATAAAGATTGAATAATTGATAAATATTCGTTGAATACTATAAATCGACGAGTAAAATCGTATTTTGAGAAGTCCATGCAATGTCACGGAGAACAGTAGTTTATTACCTAACGAACAATTGATTTATTTCTTTTTGATAAGAACGTAAATAAGATAAATGGTTGGATTATTGGATAATAAATTGCATGATGATTTTGCAAGAAAGATAAGTGGTGGGCCCGAAGGGACTCGAACCCTTGACATCAGGCTTCGAAGGCTTTCGCAAATAATGTTTCTGCGCCCTATCCAACTAGGCTACGGGCCCATATTTTAGTATAGAGGAGCCCTTTTTAAATAAGTGCATTGATAGGAGATTAAAATAAT
>DAOVAG010000081.1 GCA_030671165.1 Candidatus Bathyarchaeota archaeon
TTTACCAGCGATTGTACTAAAGCGAAAGGGTGAACTTATTCTCCTAGATTGTGGAGAAGGTACTCAACAAAGAATGACTCAAGCTAAAGTTGGTTTTAGACGTAATTTCAAGATATTTATCACACATATGCATGGTGATCACGTTTTGGGTCTTCCTGGAATTCTTCAAACCCTCTCGCTTTTCGATTTTAAATCTCCTCTACAAATATTTGGTCCACCTGGATTAAAACGGTTTATTGAAGCTATCATCGAGACATTAAAATTTAAATTAACTTTTCCTCTCTTAATCAGTGAGATTGATGAAGGAATTATCTATAAAGAAAAGGAGTATCACATTCAAGCAGTTTACGTTGAACATTCAATTCCTACTCTAGCTTACGCCTTAATAGAGCAAGATCGACCTGGAAAATTCTCCCCTGAAAAAGCACTATTCTTGAAGATTCCAAAAGGACCTTTATGGTCTAAGCTTCAACAAGGGGAAACTATCACGATTGGCGATGATAGGGTAGTAACTCCGAGTCACATTTTAGGGCCTTCAAGACGAGGAAGAAAAATAGTATATTCTGGAGATACAAAACCTTGTGAAAATATCTTGAATTTAGCTAAGAATGCCGATCTTTTAATTTATGAATCGACATTCAGTGATGAGTACAAAGAGACAGCTAATGAGAATATGCATTCAACTCCAAGTCAAGGGGCCAAAATCGCCAAAGAAGCCGGTGTAAAAAAGTTAATCCTTACGCATATAAGCCCTAGATTTGATGATATGGACGTCTTCCTCAAAGAAGCTAAAAAGATTTTTCCTCCAACGGAAGTAGCTAAAGATTTATTAGAATTTAAAATCCCATATCCAAACTAGTATCCAAGCAGACATGACGGACCATCTAAGTTTAATTCTTTTCAAGCAGCGACTGAGAGACTTTATAGATCTAATTATTCCCCTTCAAAATACCGTACAATTACTCCATTCAAACGAATGTAAAAGAATTAACTAACTATTTTCTAATCTATTCAGAATTCCAAGATAAGAAACTGGTAATATGTCTTAATTGAAGTATAATAAAACGTCAGTTTATACAATTTAAGAGAATATACAAGGAATCGAAAACGAATATGAAACAAGACAATGACACAATTTCAATACTGGTTTAAAAAAAGGGTTACAAAACGATTTTGTCTAATTCATCATTTCCAATTCCATTTTTTATCTCTCTTGCAATTCTTCTGCCCATATACATTCCTTCACCGTACTTTAGATAAGCATATGGCGAGGTACCTATACCTACATTGCTTCCTGCAACGATCCTCGCTGATATTTCAAATGTAAAGATCTCAAGGTTATCTGTGATAACCGTCTCTAAACAAAAAGGACCAATAATTCCCGGTGGAGCGATCTCTTTAGACACTTTTACAACATTATCCCCCATCTCTAACAGTTGCTTTAACAACCTTTCTCTCACGGTTATTGGAATATTACCGACAATGGTGTAAGTTGGAACTATTCCAATTTTCAGCTGTTCACGTGCAGGTATTCTCCCTATACTGTCAACTGTTGATTCATATCGTTTATCCATTCCCAATAATTCGATTTCATTTTTAAATATTGAATGAAAATATTGGGGATAAACATTCACTCCCACAACATACTCTTGGAGATACGTGTTTTCTAATTCTTCCCGTGTTAAATGTCCTCGTTTAATCATATCTTCGGCTTTTTCATAAAAGGAATCCGAAGAATTTACGAGGAAATATCCTTTTCCTCCTTTTGCACCAGGAAATTTGGCTATAGCTAGACCATCAATCTCATTTGGATCTTTAAATTTTTTAGGTATTTTTAACCCAGCTTTTTGAAGCCACTTTTTTTGCAATTCTCTATCGATTTCCCAGCGTAGAAGTCTCCTGTTACCAAACATTGGTACATTTAACTTATTTAAGATATCATCCATGTCCAAGTACGCATTGAATGATCCGTGCGGTATGAGAATCGTATTTAATTCTCTAAGTCTCTTTTGCACATTTGCATCTAATAAAGACTCAAAATCTTTAACTATAACAATCTCATCTGCCAGAGAGAACCTTCGATAAATTATTTCATTCTCTTTCTTACAAATACATACAGTTCTGAATCCTTCTTCCTTTGCACCCTTGAAAATGTTTAGAGCAGAATGAGATCCAAGAGTACCTATTGTAATCTTCTCTTTTTCATAGTTTTCCAATATGTCAAATATATGTTCCTTTTCTATCATACTACTTAACTTTCTCCCTCTACCCCTTGATTTTATTTGAGCATTCACAGAACTATTTTATGTTACGATCTCCCTGAGTTTATGTTTCTCAACTGCCTGTTTTATCTCCATAGCCACCCTTCTCCCTGGACCGATCTCTTTTCCATACTTATATTTCATATAGGGCGATGTTGATTCGACGCATGGACAACCAGGTATCCTCAGACTTGCGTCGAAGACATAAAACTTAAGACTATTCGTTATAGCGCCTTGAAGAGCAAACAAACCAATAATACCTGGAGGATATTCTCTTTTACAAGCATCGACAAATTTTTCTCCAGCATTAAATATTTTTTCTAACTGAGATTCTCTCATAGTGCTCCCCATATGGCCTATCTCTATGTTTTGTGATGGAATATTTGCTTCTATTTGTTCATCAGCAGGTAAATCTAAAATTCCATCCAAGTTTGTTTGAATTCTTCGGTCAAATCCTAATAAATCAATCTCATCCGTTATTGGAGACCAGAAGTAATTTGCGTTAAATTTAGCTCCAAGAACATATTCTTCAATCACCGCTTCATCAAGATCTTTTCGACGTATCATTCCTCTCTTTATTCTCTCTTCAGCTCTTTTTTTGAATTCTTCTGGAGATGTAGCATAAAAGAAGGCTCTTTCAATACTTCTTTCTTTTTCAGGAACTTTCACTATCACTAATGTATCTATTTCTTTATACGAATTGAAAATTTTAGGTGTGTAAATACCGGCCTCTTTAAGTAAGTGATATTGATTTCGTGGTGCATTTCTTTCCTCACTTCTAAGAATATTTCTGTTTCCCAAGATAGGGACAATAAATTTCTCTTCTATGTTATTATATCCTACATAGACTGAAAAAGATCTATTCGGTACAAATATAGTGTTTAATTCTCTTAATCTGGCTTGATTCTCTTCATCAATAACATTAACAAATTTGTCTAACACTAGAACATGATCAAATAGGTTTTTATAGTGTTTTGTATAGGTTTTTTCTCTTCCTCTTTGGCATACAACAACTACTTCAAATCCCTCTTGTTTAGCACCATGCCCCATCTCTAGAGCAGAGTGTGAACCGAGGACGCCTATTCTAATCTTTTTATCTTGATAATCACTTACGACATTTTGGATTCTATCACGATTCATTTTTCTCACCTACATACTCTAGGGGATGTACCTACCTTCGTTTATACAACGAACATTTTCACCTATCTAAGGTTCTTCCTTATCTTAACATCGTCCATGAGAGAGATGTGGATTCCCTTTTCCTATTATTCTAAATACTCATACTAATTCATTAAATCATTTTCATCTAAAGGTGTAAAACACTTTGATTTTTCTTGGTATGATAATTGTTTCTTTAGTAATAAGTATTAACGATCCGTAAGATGTATAGTGTTCAGGTTATTATTCAAATTCGATGCTGGATGGTGGTTTAGGTGTTAGATCATAATAAACTGCAGATATTTCTCTATTTGAACTCAGTATCAGTTTGCCTGTATCTCTTAAGATACGCCAGGGGATCTCTGTTATAGACGCTGTTACAAAATCGAGCGTTTCTACAGATCTGATTGCTACAACCCATTTACCTATCCGATTTTGATCAGTAACCCGATATAGAACTCTAGAAGCTTTATCATCTAAGGACATGACACTCTTCTGAATGGAATCAAAGATTTCTGATGATAGTTTAACGCATTGATAGTTTTTGCCTCTAACCTCTATGAGGACGACTCTACCATAAAGCCTAGCTCCACCTCTTATCCCTGTGGCTTTAGTCTTCAATGTTTCAACAATAATCGATACATTTCTCTTTTTTAACAGATTTTTAATATTTTTTTTAACTCTTTCTGTTTTACTATAATTTTCTTTCTTATAATCTATAATTGCAGTGAAGTATTGTTTTGGATCTAAGACTTTTAGTTTTCTCTCCACGATCCTAGTTGCTCTCTTTTCTGCGGCCAACTTCTTTGGGGTTATCTCACCAACAACTCTAACGGAGAGCCCAGGACCTGGAAATGGTTGTCGCTCAGATGATTCCGATGGAATTCCAAGCTTTCTAGCTACTTCCCTTACTTGATATTTGTAGAGTTCAACTAGTGGTTCAACAATTTGAAATCCATAAACTTCTCGGGGTCTTATCTTTATCTGCTCTAAGACATTATGCTGCGTTTTTATGCCTTTAACTGTCTCAAGAACATCTGGTAGGATAGTGCCTTGAACGAGAAAACTACAATGTTCCCTCTTCGCTACACGAGCGAGGATTGAATAGAACGTATCTCTAAAAGCTTTTCTCTTCTCCTCTGCATCTTCTAAACCCTTTAGAGCATTCATAAATTTCTTCTGTCCTTTCACCATTTTAACGGGTAAGTTGAAAGGAGGGTTGGTCAACCTTGTATACACCTTCTTAGGTTCACCTGAGCGCATGAAATTTGTATCTATGAAAACACAGATGATGTTATCTCCGATAGCTTGATGGGTCAATACGGCGCATGTGGTACTATCGACTCCTCCGGAACATGCAATGATTGCTTTATTATTCTTGAGAATGTTTTTTATCTCGATTATTTTATCATTTATAAACGCTTTTGGATCAAACATTTGTGATTTTTCCACTTTTCAATTCTCCCTTTATTTCTAAATTCGCTATTAGGATGTTTTTAATCATTTTTGAGTTAATAGGACTTATCGATAAGTATCTCTAATTGTTCATAACTTTTTCTTT
>DAOVAG010000127.1 GCA_030671165.1 Candidatus Bathyarchaeota archaeon
ACAAATAATTTCTAATATTGATCATTGTGTTGCAATAGGCGAGATTGGTTTAGATTATCAATATGACATCAATAAAACCAAACAGAAAGAAATTTTTGAAAAAATGTTACAAATTTCAAAAAAACTTGGAAAACCTGTTTCCTTACATTCACGTAAAGCATGGGATGATGTTTTCTCTCTTGTTCAGACTATAGGAATTAGTAAAGCCGTATTTCATTGGTATAGTGGTCCAAATGAAGTTTTGAAGAAAATATTAGATAATGGCTATTTTGTATCTGCCACACCGGCTGTTTGGCATAGCCCAAAACATAGAAACGCAATAGAAATGACCCCAGTTGAGTCGATATTACTTGAAACTGATGCACCTGTCAAGTATGGAGGTGTTCCAAGTGAACCCAGTGATGTAACAAAAGTTTTGAATATGGTAGCTAAAATTAAAAATATATCAATAGATAAACTAGCAGATATTACCACTAATAATGCGTGCAAACTATTTGATATTTCATGTTAAAATCATGGGGCGTTGATGTTAGATGACTATATTGGGTAGACTTGAAATTGCATTTGCCCTGATTGTGGCAGGTGCACTTACTCTAATTATAGTCAACCTAATCAAGGGGTTAGGTATAGCAGATTTTGTAATACCGTTCTATTGGCTTATGCCTTCAAGATACATATTCCCTTTGATAATGGGTGTTAGTAGTGATATAATCGTAAATATTGTAGCTGGATTAATAGCGCTTATCAGTTCGAGACGTATTCATAGTACTGTTTGGACATTTGTTCCCATATTTGCTGGTTTTGTTGCAGGAGGAATTGGTGGAATGCTTATCATAATTGGTGGTCTTTTAGCGCTGATAAGTACCCTCACATCTAGGTCTGACTAAACATCGTTGTAAATTTGATTTTTCAAATATTTGTTAATATATTCTTAATAGAATCAAGAATCAGTGGTGCAAATAGCGTTATGACAACTAAATATATTATCAGCATTAAGAAAGCTACGCAAATATTTCGTGTCCAATTTTTACTCCAATATATACCAAATGGAATACCAATTAAAAATCCAAGAATGTGGGAGATGTAAGCTACACCTCCGGATGATCCTTGATATACAGCTATAGTATTGTAAAAGAAGTATAGTATCGCAACTAATCCTGTTGGCATCATCAGAAATAACCAAGAAAATTTTAATGGTTTAATTAGCATTACCGCTGCTGCCAGTGTAAAAATTGCAGCAGAAGCACCAACCAGGTAAGTCTCTGAATTATAAAATGGTATTCCCAATAAACATGTAACAGTTCCTCCTGTAAAGAATATGAGTAGCATGTTTCTACCATTAACGATATTCTCCAATGTGTTACCAAACACATAAAGAAACAGCATATTACCAAACAGATGAAGTATATCTGCATGAATAAAGAGAGTTGTAAAAATAGTCCAAAATCTTCCTGCTAGTAAGTTGTCAGTACTAAAGAATAGAAATGCCCAAGATTCTGTGTTTGTACTCCATAAGAAAAAACTGAATAATATACAAATTAATATTAACAAATTTGTTCTGGTCATTTTTTCACTCTGCAAATTTTTTGAATAGTGCGTATAAGACTATCATGACAAAGAAGATTAACAGCCCAAATATTGACAATATCCTGAAAATAAATCTAGATAGAATCAAGACTAGGGCTATAAGTAAAGCAATTATCAAGTATAGTTTAAATTTATGCGTTGATTTGTCTTCTTTTCTTTTAGATAACTCAGGCAAAAAAAGAGCTAAAGTAACTATTATGATAATAGCTATCTCTCCTATGCCGAGAAGCATGTCTATCACTTAATTAGCTCAATGTATTAGATAGCTATCATATGAAATTCAAAATCAATTATCGTAATGTGATTTAGTTATATTTGTATTTGATAGTTAGATTAAAAATTGGAGATTTATTTCTTTTATTGATTGGCTTCTGTATTGGATCGATATTTATCAGTGAACATACAGTATACATCTACAATTCCAGCAGATGATCCTACTTCAAATTCGTCTTTTCTTTTACAGGATCCACATTGTATTATGGCTTTTCCGGAACCACCTTTGAGGTTTACCCTAACTGATTCCTCCCCACAAGCTGGACACATGAATATTGTGGGAAGTTTCTTCTTAACTACTTTAGCTACTCTTCTTCTCCTTCTGCCCATACTTAATACCTCTTGTAAATTTGATTTGAATTATTTTTTTCCTAGGGCTAGGTTTCTTCCTGTTCCGCCTCGACGATGTTTTATTACTTCTGCTATTATACTTGTTGCTATTTCGGTCGGAGTTTCGGCTTCTATGTCTAACCCTATTGGAGCGTATACTTTGTGTAAAAGTTCTTTTGATATCCCCTCTTTCATCAGAATATTAAAAGCTGTTTCTACTCTGTTTTCACTTCCAACCATTCCTATGTAGGTAGCGTTTGATTTGATAACTTCACGAAGAGCTGCTTCATCGTATTGATGACGGGTGACTATAATTACGTAGGTTTGTGGTGTTATCTTTATCTCTGCTATACCATTATCCACTGGTTTTGCTATTACTAAATCTGCTTCAGGAAAATCTTCTTTCTTTGCAAAAGGATCCAGAACAACGACTTTAAATTCAATAATTTTTCCCAACTTCGTTAGAGATGTAGCTATATGACCACTACCAATCACAAGTAGTGTGGGAATAGGTTGAAGTATTTCTATAGAGAGTTGAACTTTGCCCCCACACCTCATTCCTATGCCACCTTTCTCTTCCTCTTCCAATGAATAATCTACAACTCTGGGTTTACCTTCTTTCAAGGTTTCAATTGCTGCCATAATTGCAGCAGACTCGACACAACCACCTCCAATAGTTCCATAGATGGTTTCGTCATTCATTATAATCATCTTAGTTCCAATACCTCTTGGTGTAGATCCTTCTGCCTGGATTATTGTAGCCACAGCAAAAGTTTCTCCCTTTTCCAAAAGTTCAGTAATTTTTTGGTATATGTCAAGCAATATTGATCACACCATGAAATGTTGTAGATTATAGTCCAAGACATCTAACTATTAAAATATCTTAATAATAGGGCTCAAGTGGCTGAACCTAAAATTTTTAGGGAAAATGTTTGTTAATTGAAGCCAATAATATATACAGAATGATAGGAGAAGATGGTTGTGCAACTGAAGCCAGATATATTGAAACTTGATAATCCAACAATGGTTGTTGAACGAATTGAGAACTTCATTAGAGATTATGTCGATAAGGCTGGAAGTGAAGGCTTAGTTCTTGGGATGTCTGGGGGTCTTGATTCAAGTGTTGTAGCTGCATTATGCTCAAGAGCTTTAGGTGAAAAAAATAAGGTTCTTGGATTGTGTCTGCCCGAAGATGAAAATTTTAATCAAAGGAATATTGATCATGCTGAACAAGTAGCAAATATATTTAACATAGATTTTAAGATAATCGACATAAGCAAAATCATTAGAAATTTCTTTGTTGACATTCCTATATTCAGAATAGAGAATAAAATAGCAAATGGAAATGTAAAGGCTAGGATCCGCGCTTTAACACTATTTTACTATTCCAATGTTCTCAACCGCTTAGTCGTCGGAACTACTGATAAGAGTGAAATGATGCTCGGATAGGATAGGTTGGATTCAACCTATCCCCGAAAACTTCACAAAGTTCGGCGA
>DAOVAG010000150.1 GCA_030671165.1 Candidatus Bathyarchaeota archaeon
GGTATTAGAGCAAAAATCGATCCGATTATCAATGGAAGTACCAAAGCAGTCATAATCCCAGTTAAATACCCTGGGTGTCTTACAATTTTATAAGGTCCACTTGTTATAACTTTATGACCCGTATCCTTTTGTATCCGAACGGTTGGTACAAAATGTGGATTCACTATCATAGCCCAGTTAAGAAGAATGGTTGAAATAGATAATAACACAAGACCCACTACTACAAACCAGATATCAAGCGTTGACCAATGAAATCTACCGACATCTAATCCAGCGATAATAGGTACTAGAATTAGAATCGTAAGATTGCTTATTCGCATCAATATTTCATCCCACAATTTGGAACCTTCTCTTTTTCTTTTAAGTCTCACAGCAAGAAGTTCAGGGTTCAACTTGTACAGAACTATGGTGCTAATAGAATAACTGAGAAAAGAAAAACCGAAGTATATCCATGGTCGAACTGTAATGTGACCCGCAGAAACAAAGAATAATAGTATCTGTATGGATAACATCAAATATACTACTATAAGCTGTTTAACTGCAGCAATTCTAAGTCGATTACTATCGCTTTCTGGCATAAATCTAGTTTGTTTTGATCCCATATTTAACATTAGCTAAATAATGGTCGTTCAAAAGATGTAAAAAAAGGTATTCTCCAACTCAAGTCTATCTATTCTAGTAACCCGGAGGAGACATGTGCATATGCTCGCATATACCAGTTCTCCCCTTTTTTAGATAATTGTTACCCCCCAGATACTCCCCCTATTTCTCTCTGAAGAATTGGAGAGGTCTCCCGCAAACTCTCCTCTTTTTTTCAGATTGTAAATTTAGAATTCTGTTACTCGTTTTACATTACCCACATACATACATTCTTTCCACTGCACATATGAAGCTACAATTTTAAGTGATAAAGCTAATTTTTACTCGCGCTATGTAAAACAAAGAAAATATTTAATAAAAAAACGCGGATAATCTAAATCTAGGAATTAAAATGAGTGAAAAAGATGTAAATGTTGAAATTCTCCAAGAATCGGACTGGAAGTTCACTTTTGACCATGAAGCACTTGAAGACAATGTAGTCGCTCTTACCAAACTTCCTGAAGAAAAACGATCAGGTATTGCACGTAAATTGTTGGCTGCCGCAGCAACGTATTGTATGGCAGGTTCTTTGAAATTATGTTTGGAAGAGAATGGCGTTGAAATTGATGGTCTTTCTGCATACTCAAAGATCAAGATGGGTAAGGCTGAGTCAGGCATTAATATTGTTGAAACCATCGATCTAAAGGTATTAATAACTGTTCCAGAGGAGAACTACAAAGAATTAGAAGATTGTAGAGAAATACTAAGAGAAGGAAGTTTAATAACAAGGAGCCTTGAGAGAGGAATAAAAGTTAATCATTCAATATTGTTGAAAAAGTAGAATAAAAGAAATAAGTGCTTTTCAACTTCTCTCATGATTTCTCGATCTGATATATAATATATGCATAATTAAGACTAAAATTAAACCTCAAACCTAAAACGAGTAACCATTATTTGGTGAACTATGGTTACTACGGAGTAACCATTTATCCCAGACCTTTGGGATGTGTACTAGCGCACGCTTACTAAGATTAATTTTTTCTATGTTTGGTTCAAAGTGTGTGCACTCTGAAAAATAGTGAGATTAGAGAAAAATGAATATAGATGTCTACATGGATTTTTTCATGAGGATAAACACATTGGTGAGACGAACAGCTCATTTGAGGGATGAAGCAACCATTCGCGGGCTTGGGGAAGCATACGACATAGCATGGAATCGGGGTGATGTCCAAGCACTCATATCATGCTTTACGCTTGACGCGATTGTCATTAACCCGCGTGGGGAAGTCACGGCTGGCACGGCAGAGTTTGAAAAAGTCATAATCCAGCTTTTCAGAGGGCCCTTTAAAGATTCGATGCATAAAACCAAAATCATTCGCATTCATTTTCCGAAAAAGGATGTCGCCGTTGTCGATGGCGAAGCAATACTCACCGTGTTAAAACCGTTTGAAGGGAGCAGTGAGCTGATTCATAGATATACTGATGTCATGGTTAAAGAAGGCGACAGATGGTTGATCTCTGACACTCGAGCCTATGGACTTATGGAAAGCTAACGATTATTTAAAATATAAGATTTAGGTTGGGGACTAAAGCGCGCGCAAGAGAATTGGTTTCCTAGAATAACAGTTAGTTAACTAGAAAAAAAAGAGGGAGAGAAGAGATTGTTTTCTTGCACCTATTCTTCAACAACCGTTCTTGCGAATTCGAGTGTTTCCTCTAAGGTAACAACAGGCGATATTTTCGCGGTGTGGTGAGTAAGGATAGGACCAACACCTAAGAACTTTGAGAGTTTGAGATAGTTATCCGCCTCTATGATGAAATAAAAAGTGTGTTCGTTTGCGTTCAAATAGAATCCGTGCAGCTTAACGCCTGCCTCTTTTTCATATTTCTCCATATTATTCAGGAACTCAAACAGCTCATCGTATTTTTCTTTGTGCTCAGGACGTGCAAAGCATAGTTCTGGTGAGTGCGTTAACTGGGCTATGAAAAACAAAATATTCACCGAGTTACTATTAGTTACATTGTTTAATTAACTTTTTCAGCTACCTCTTTACAAGCACAAATAGATACAAACCCTGGTTATAGCTAGCTGCGAGCTAGCCTCAAAAAAAAGGGGGTAGGATACAGCTTCAATCGAACTATATCCCTTGTATCAGCTCAATCATTTTTTTGGCTGGATAGCCCCTGAGTGTCTCGGTTCGGAGGAGTCCTACACTGCCCCACCTCAGTAGCGCTCTGGTCATGGATTCTGCATCGGGTGCTTCGCCGACAGCTACCAAATCATAGCGTCCCATGGTGAAGAGCATGACTTGTATTTTCACGCCATAGGATTCAAACACCTTCGGACCTTGCTTAATCCCTTCGGGTAAATCCTTGATCGTTTCCATCCGTTTCGCCGTCCACTTGCCAAGAACCACAAACATTGGCATTTTTATCACCTCAAGATAATACTCTGTATGCTCCTCAATTTCGACTTATCTTTGGGTTTGGGATTAAAAATTAGTTTTAATTATGCTGAAGAATACTTCATAATAGATTTTTGCGATGAAGAGCTAAGGATTCGGATTGTTACCACATTGATATATTACTATGTAGCGTGAGCGCGCATTGTTTTGTTTGGGTTTGGGAGTAAAATTTAGTCCTTAAATCCTA
>DAOVAG010000145.1 GCA_030671165.1 Candidatus Bathyarchaeota archaeon
TTTTTTTTAAAAAGAATAATTTGAAATGATACAAATAACTGATTAAATTTCTATAATTATTATAAATATCTTACATAATGTATGGGTGTGAATAGTACTGACCAGTGAACATATCTTAAAAATCATCAAACTATTAAAAGATGAATATCCAAATTCAAAGACGTCATTATCTTATTCCAATCCATTAGAATTGATCATTGCAACTATATTATCCGCACAATGTACAGATAAAAAGGTCAATGAAGTCACAAGGGTTCTCTTTGTGAAATATCGAAAAGTGCAAGATTATGCTAATGTTGATATAAACGAGCTTGAATCAGACATAAAATCTACCGGTTTTTATAAGAAAAAAGCGAAGTATTTGAAACAAAGTTGTAAGATGATTATTGATACTTTTAATTCAAAGGTACCAAATACTATGGCTGATCTTCTCCGACTTCCAGGAGTCGCTAGAAAAACTGCAAACATAGTTCTCTCTAACGCTTACGGTATAGTGGAAGGAATTGCAGTTGATACACACGTCAAGAGACTAACACAGAGATTGAACTTAACCCAGAGTAAAAGTCCAGATAAAATTGAGTTTGACTTGATGAAGATTATTCCTAGGGGCGAATGGCACGCCATTAACTGTTTATTGATAGATCATGGGAGAAAAACTTGTACAGCAAGAAAACCTAAATGTTTAACATGCGTACTAAATAACCTATGCCCATCATTTTATGAAAATTAGTTAAGAATTATTATCGCTTAATCCAAACTTTTTTTTATTCTTATCCTGAGGGTCCCTCTTTTTTTTAAAAAAATCTATGCCATCGTAAATTTTTATCACTCAAATAATAACCCTCAAGAAAGTTCAGCAAAGTGTTTCATGTTATTAATATTTTCACTGAGCTAAAAGATAGCGTGAGGGATAGAAGAAAAAATGGAAGATTTAGGGAGAGAAAACATTCCAGTTTACTATGTTTTCAAATTTTTTCTTTGGTACGTGTAAAATTCTCTTTTCATCAAGCCAATATTTTTGATCTCCATTTTTCATCTTATCGGGTACTGGCTCCTCAGCAGGATATCCAAGAGCGATTACTAACACTATCTTGAGCTTCTCAGGTATGTTTAGGATCTTCCCAAGTTGTTCTCTTTCAATAGCGCCTAGAATGCATGAACCTAAACCTTCATCGTAGGCTACCATGGAAATGCTCATCGCTGCTATACCTGCGTCATGACCACAACTATTTGCAACTTTTTGATCTAAGAGTATGACAATGTATGCTCTTGGCATCTCTTCAATACTCGGTTGATAATTTGGAAGATACCCTGCCCACCTCAAAGTTGTAAATACTTTTTTTAACAGCTCTTCCTCGTCAATAATTACATATTTTAATGGTTGAAGATTAGCTCCAGAAGGTGACATTCTAGCAGCATCAACGCATTTTACTAAAATTTCTTTGGAAACATCTCTCTGTTTATATTTTCTTACGGTTCTTCTTTTTATAATCTTTCTGTACATATTATTTTCAAATCCTAATAAAGAAGATAAAATGACTAACAAACATATAAAATAATAACTTTTACGATTATATAGACTAAGAGAGTGTGGTTATCATTGGATAATAAAAAATCAACTATCTCATTTGGAATAATACAAATAATATTTGGCTTAATCCTTTCATTTATTAAACAAAGAGACCTCTCCTTTTATCTAGCAGAAATACAAGCGGGTTCTATTGAATGGACTTATATTTTTTATGCTCTTCCATACCTATTTACCGGAATCCTCATCATCATTGGCGGTATAATAATCATTGTGATTGGATTTTTTTATTTCAACAGAGAAGCTCAATAACATTTTACACTATTCTTCTTGTATGATTATTGAACTTTAGGTTTTTAGTAATCTCTAGAATTGTTGCTACATATATTGAGATGACAAAATGTTACCAAAAACAAGAAATAGAACATATGGTCAAATAAATTTTGTGATGAATAATGGTAAGATTGAAAGAAAAACCTCTTCGAGAACTTTGTTTAGCAATGTTCATTGCTGCTGGGGCTCCTGAAGACGAAGCAAAAATTGTTGCTGATATTCTTGTAGATACGAGCATCCATGGAGTAGATTCTCATGGAGTACGAGCAATACCCGGATACATTAATGGAATTCTGAAAAGTACAATCGTTCCAGGATCTCCGATTAAAATCCTTAGAGATACAGCGACCACGGCGATGTGGGATGCAGGTTTAGGTTTTGGATTCGTTGCTGGATTGAAAGCGATGGATGTAGCAATCGAAAAAGCAAAGAAATACAAGATGGGAAGTGTTGGTATTATGGGCCGTGGACACATTGGTGCTTTATATTGGTATTCTCTCCACGCAGCAAAGAACAACATGATTGGGATAACTTTTTGTAGAGGTGGTGGTCATTCTGTCGTTCCGTATGGAGGTGTTGATGGTCGATTAGGCGTCAACCCTTTAAGTTATGCAATTCCTACAGGTAAAAAATACAAACCAATCATTCTTGACATGGCCACGACAGGTGTCGCTTGGGGACATCTTCTAATTATGGACATAAGAGGGGAGAAAGCACCAGAAGGTTGGCTTATAAAACCTGATGGAACCTGGTCTACTGATCCGAAATCGCTCTTTAAACGTGAATCGAGACCTGTTGCATTTGGCCATCCGTACAGCGAATATAAAGGCTATGGATTGAGTATAATTGTTGAGGCATTAGCGGGAGCAATTGGTTCTGGATGCAGCCTCGATGAGAAAGGATTCGGACATACATTCATGGCGATAGATCCAACTGGCTACTGTTCGCTAGACGAGTTCACTGAAAGGATTGAGTCAATGATCGATCATATCAAGTCGTCCCGTAAGAGACCGGGATTTGAAGAAATTCTCTATCCTGGTGAACCTGAATGGCTAGAGGAAGCAAAACGGAGAAAGCTAGGTATATTTGTAGATGATCCATTGTGGGAGAACATTATAAAGTCTGCAAAAGATTTGGATGTTAATATTGACGGAATAATGATAAATGGATTAGTACCTTGAATTTATGGCTAAATACAGCCATACTTCATCGTTTATTTTTTTAAAGTTGAGTTGCTTGCTTGAATAAGCATGACTCAGAAATATTTTTTAACAAGATCAAATAAATACCTTCTTAATACTAAATTTTGGTGACTTATCTTGAAACCAGAAACTGGAATAGTACGAATTCTAAAACAGGAAGGGACTGAGTTCCTCTGTGTAATGCCTGTAGGTAATATAACCCCCTCAGCGAGCAAAGAAAAACTTCGTATTATTATGATGCGGAATGAGAGATTTGCTGTTGGTCTTGCGGATGGTTACTCA
>DAOVAG010000004.1 GCA_030671165.1 Candidatus Bathyarchaeota archaeon
ATCATTGCTGCTAATGCAGATTTAGCGTCAACTACACCCCTACCAAAGAGTTTATTTCTTTCAAGTCTGAATGGAATTTCTCCCGGAACAGTGTCCATGTGTCCACAAAGAAGTATTGTTGGGTTACCTGTTCCAAACTCACCAATAGCGTTTCCGACTTCGTCCTTCCAAGATCGAAAACCCAGTGAGAGCATTTCATTAACTAAGAGATTAGAAATTTCATCTACGTTACCTGTAGGACTGTAGATTCTTACTAGTCGGGTTAGGAGATCAACTGCGTAATCTTTCACGTTCCTCTTCTCCAATAACAGTGTCCAAGACGTTTATTACTCTATCGAGTTGCTCCTTTGTGATGACTAGTGGTGGTAGAAACCGAAGAACCGTTCTCCCAGCATCAAGAAGTAAGACATTTCTCTTTAGAGAGTTTTGGAGAATATTTAATATATCGAAGCGTAGTTGCATTCCAATCATAAGACCTAATCCTCGTACCTCTCGAATGAGTCTATATTTGTCGTGTAATTCTTCCAGCTTATCCATGAAGTATTTTCCTAAAGATGCAGCTCTTTCATGAAGTTTCTCTTCTATAAGCACATCTATTGTCGCAGAAGCAGCAGCACAAGCAAGTGGATTACCTCCAAAGGTGTTAGAGTGGTTTCCTAGAGTAAAAGTGGACATGATATCTTGAGTAGAAACCGTTACTCCCATGGGGACTCCCCCTGCGATAGATTTTGCAATACACATTATATCAGGTACAACACCGTAGTGGTCGCATGCAAAGAATTTACCAGTTCGACCAAACCCTGATTGAACCTCGTCAGCGATGAGGATGACGCCTGTACTATCACAAAGCTCCCTAAGTTCCTTTAGAAAATTGGGAGGGGGTAGGATAATTCCTCTCTCACCCTGAATTGGTTCTACTAATATAGCGGCAGTTTTTTCGGTTATAGTGTCTTTTACTCTATTAGATTTCCCGAAGGGGACATGGGTAAAACCTGGAACTAAAGGTAAAAAGGGTTGACGGTATTTCTTTTTCCATGTTGCTGAGAGTGCTCCCATGGTCTTACCATGGTAGCCACCTACAAACGCAATAATATCGGTTTTCCCAGTATATTTACGTGCAAGTTTTATAGCGCATTCGATAGATTCTGCGCCACTATTGGATAAAAATGCTTGAGTTAAACCCTTAGGAGTGATACTACTCAATTTCTTCAGAAAGGTGGATCTAGGTTCACTATATATTGAGCCATGAGCAGAGATTAACGTTTCAGCTTGTTTTTGTATCGCTTTAACAACTCGAGGATGGCAGTGACCTACAATACAAACACCATAACCTGCCATACAATCAATATATTCTTGATCATTAATATCCCATACTAGGGCGCCTTTACCCCTTACAAGTGTAAGAGATTTCTTAGCATAAACATTTGCCATATATTTCTGTTCATTATCAATTATTTCTTTTTCATTCATTACAAATCACTGTTCCGTGTTTATGTTCAATAGCTGAAGAAATAGGTTTACTTGATAAACCTGAAGTTATTATTACTTCTTTAACACCCATATTCAGAGCTTCCATAGCAGCATAGACTTTTGTAATCATTCCAGGACCAATTTTATGAAGAATTTTCTTAGCCTCTAAAACAGATAACTTCGTAATTAATGTTTCATCTAAGTATAAACCTTCAACATCAGTCATAAGGATTAACTTATCGGCTTTAAGGAAACCGGAGATGTTTGCTGCAACTCTATCACCATCCACATTCAAGGGTTCAAATTCTTCGCTTAAGGCAATGGGAGAAATAACGGGAGTATACTCTTCATCTATAATTATATGGATGAGCTTGGTGTTGACACTTACAATTTTCCCAGTATAACCGCCATCTATTGCTCTCTTACGCCCTCTATTGTCGATTATAATAAGCTTCTTTTTGCGATTAGCTTTTATGAGTTGTCCATCCAGACCAGACAACCCCAAAGCATTAACGCCCATACTCTGGAGGTTAGTAACAATCTGTTTATTCAGTTTCCCAGCCATAACCATAGTATAGATTTCAACTGTTTCTTTATCAGTATACCTACTTCTGAAACCAGCGGGAGAAGTAATAAACGTTTGTTCTTTTCCAAGTTTGGAGGCGATATCTGTTACTTCTACTCCACCTCCATGGACTAAGATGAGCTTATTTGACGTAATTACCGTCTTTATGTCTTTAATAATATCTGAAGAGAGACCATTCTCGATTAGCCTTCCACCAGCCTTTGCTACAATCAACATCTATAATCACAATCTGTGAATGCCTTAAAAATTCCTAAGTCTTGATAATATTTCGAGAGAAATAAGCATTGCGCTATAAACTAATTTTCAAATCGAGGATTTTTATCAATATCGTTTATATCGTTGAAATACACTCCAACCAGCAACGCTTTTAGCGCATTTAATCAAAGGAACGGCAACATTGATACCACCAACTATTCGGGTCTGCTCCCAAAATTCAGGACAAGAATTGGCTTCATGAAACAAGATATTATCGGCATTACGTGCGATACTTTCCTCAATTATGTCTTTAATATGATTATAATGCGTGGTACTCATATAGTTATGAAAAGCATTTTCCAATTTTTTATTCCAATTTGAAAATTTTCCGAGCTTAATCTTTTCCCGTTTAACGGTCTTTACACCATTAAAAGATGGAATGAGTTTTTCAAGTTCAGATTTTACATATTCATCGTCAACAAATCGATCTTCGCCAAGGTTAAACATTGCATCTAATCCCAGAACCCAAGCTTCAGAGTCCCGTCCCATAGCTTTACCACATTCGATCGAAGAATTCCGAATATTCATCGGTAATTTAACTCCGAAGACCATATTTCCAAGGAATGTATTAGTTCGGAAATCTTTAAAACCTCCACGAGCTAAAGCTGTCGGATAGCAGTAAGGGGGTTTACCTCTTTCCTTTGTAACGATTATTCGGAGGTCGTAGAACCATTTTTCGATGAATTCTTGGGCTACAAAACCGATTGGATTAATTATAGAAGGAGTTGAACTATTGATATTCTTGATTAAAGTTCTTCTGTCTCTTGAAAGTCGTACTTCTCTTCCATGAGTTCCTGCATCGGGCTTTAGAACAATATCTTCGGTACCAATACCCTCTTGAATTAAATCGGCTATATCTTCCTCATTATTGAGTTGTCTTCCAGACGTCGTTATATCGTGAGCATCAAGGGGAACAAAAACCGTACTAGGGATTCTTATTCCCCTTCTCCAAAGTTCTACTAATGATCGGAATTTACTGAAGCATAAGTATTCTAAGGTTAATGGGTTTACGACATATTTCCCCAAACCTTCCATAATACTTGCTGCATATAATCTAGCATTTTTACTCTGCATTCTGTTAAGAACGGCATTCACGCCTTCAAGGTTTTTTTCTAGGTGCCGACCTTTCGTCTTAAAATGATAGCCATCATTAGATATTGAGACTGATACTTTTCTAAAGGGGATGTAGACTAAGTTGATACCCATTTCCTCTGCAGTTAATCTTATTCCCATTTCATCAGTATCAGCTGATTCATACATTATAGCAATACTCAACTTTTGATTAAGCTCCATGATTTTGGATTAAAAAGATACGATAAAGTTTCTGTTGTCGGTTATATGACTTGTGAAAAGTTATATATTTTTTGGGTAATTTCATACAAAATAGTATATTGGGGGCCAAAAATGGTCATTTCAACCACTAAAATCGGATAAAGCGTTATAGACATAGACTCAGCATTACAATAATAATGCTCTAGCAGTAGTGCTGTAGCAAGAGTACTCAAACATTTTGTTAAGAAAAGCTTTAGAAAAAGTATCAAATAAAGGTGTGGGAAAAGCTTTCATATCTTTACCAGATGGATCGAACAAGAATAAAAAGTACTTGTGATAATGAGTTATTAATTCAACGATACAAATATATTAAACCTAAAAGTCTAAAAAAGGGTAATATATGAAGCAAGGTTGGATTGAAAAATAAAAAGAGAGACGATTAAAAAATGATTTTAACAACGTGTCCAGACTGTTTAGCAGAGATTGAGATATATGAAGATGTTATGGTTGGAGAGATTGTAGAGTGTTCTGATTGTGGTCTTGAACTTGAAGTTGAGAAAGTAGAAGGAAATCAAGTAGAGATGCAAAGACTGTCAATTGAGAAGGAAGATTGGGGAGAATAAGTTTTTCTCGTGATTTCTCAGATTTAATATGTACATGATATTAAAGTAGATCAGGTAGATTAAAAATGAGAGATAAAATTGTTTTAGCTTACTCAGGTGGATTAGACACTTCTATTTCAATAAAATGGATTCAAGAGAAATATGATTTCGATGTCATAACTATGACTGTGGATGTTGGTCAGGGTTCCAATTTTAAAGACATTGAAGAGAAATCAAAAATAATTGGTGCAATCAAACATTATTCCATCGATGCAAAAGAAGAATTTGTAAAAAATTATATTTTTAGAGCGATAAAAGCGAATGCTCTCTATGAAGGAAAATATCCAATGAGTGCAGCCTTATCTCGGCCATTAATAGCTTCAAAATTAGTCGAAATTGCAAAGAAGGAAGGTGCTGTTGGAGTGGCTCATGGTTGTACTGGGAAAGGAAACGATCAAGTTCGTTTTGATGTCACAATAAAATCATTAGAACCAAATCTGAAGATTATTGCACCTATTCGAGAATGGGATCTATCTCGAGATGAAGAATTGAAGTATGCAAGGGAAAATAAAATACCTTTAGTTTTTGAGAAGAATAAAATATATAGTATAGATCAAAATCTTTGGGGAAGATCCATTGAATCTGGACCTTTAGAAGATCCAAGTAATGAACCACCGGAAGATGCCTTTGAATGGACGGAGTCACCAGAAAGTGCAATTGATAAACCGGAATATCTCACTATCGATTTCAGAGAAGGTATTCCATGTGCAATAAATGGAGAGAGCTTAGAAGCTGTAACATTAATTGAGAATTTAAATAATGTAGCTGGGAAACATGGTATTGGACGTATAGATCATATGGAGGATAGACTCATCGGTATCAAATCTAGGGAAGTCTACGAGTGTCCAGCAGCTACAGTTATTTTAGAAGCTCATAAGGATTTGGAGAAAACAGTTCTAACAAAACATGAATTATCATTCAAGAAGCTTGTAGATGATCAATGGACCTTCTTAGTTTATTCAGGTTTATGGATGGAACCCTTGAAAGAAGCTTTAGAAGTATTTATTAATAAAACTCAGGAGAGACTAATGGGGAGAGTTAAAGTCAAACTATACAAAGGGAGTCTTCGTGTTGTTGGAAGATCATCACCCATGTCTTTGTACAATCTGAAACTTGCAACTTATGCCAGTTCTACGACCTTCGATCAGACTTGGTCACTGGGTTTTATAGAATTATGGGGGTTACCCACTAAAGCAGCGAATGTTTTAAAAAGAAATAGGAAAAAGAGAGACTAGCCTTTTCCATATCCTAAAAAGAATTGGAAGAACCTATGACCTTTCTTTATATGCAGTGGGCTTTGTTTGATACATATTTCATCAAAATGAGAGATGGTATTATTTTTTTTATTTACACTCGAATAAATAGCAAAAGGAACAGGATCAGATGTATGAGTTTTTATTGTGACAGGTGTTAGATGATCACAAAGTATAGCGATTGTAAAATCATCTTTAATGTCATTTAAGATAATACTTAATAATCTTGTATCAAGATCTTCAATAGTTTTAATTTTTAGAGTATGATCACCCATATGTCCAGCTTCATCTGGAGCTTCAACATGTATCAGCACAAAATCATGATCTTCTAGGCTTTTCAAGGCATATTTAGCTTTTCCTTCATAATTCGTGTCAATGTATCCTGTCGCACCAGGAACCTCTATTATATCCAGACCAGCATAGATACCGATCCCCTTTATCACATCGACAGCAGATATCACGGCTCCATTTATATTATATTTGTCCTTCAGTTTTGGATATGTTGGTGCTTTCCCTGGACTCCAAGGCCAGAGCATATTAGCAGGATTCTGATTATTACTTATTCTCTCAATATTAATGGGATGGTTCGAAAGAATATCTCTCGATTTCAGAATTATTTTGTTTAGAAGAGTGGCCATTCTAACACCTCTCTTGTTTAGAGGTATAACCATAAGTTCTTTGATGGGTTTACCCACTACATCATGAGGAGGAAAACATTTGACTTCCTGAGAATAATCAGCACCGATAAAAACGAGTAAATGTCTATAATCAACTCCAGGATAAAATGTGATTTCCCCAGAAACACCTAGTTCTCTATTTATACAAGCAATAAGCTTCTCAGCATCTTTAGTCTCTATGTGTCCAGCTGAATAATCATATAAAAGACCATTCTTCTCCGAGATAATATTACATCTAAAAGCTATACTGACCTTGTCTAAAAAAATTCCCTGACTTGCAGCTTCTAAAGGTCCTCTACCATCATAGTATTTTTTTGGATTATAACCTAAGATTGAAAAAGCAGCAACATCAGTATTGACGGCCATTCCATTAGGTATTGTATTAAGAGTGCCACATGTACCTTGGGAAACAATTTTATCCATATTTGGATGACTAGCTACTTGAAGTGGAGTCTTTCCTCCAAGATCTTTGACAGGATAATCTCCCATTCCATCTGCAATAACCATCACATACTTCATTTGATTCACCTTTCGATTGTACTTTATTAAAGTAGACTATTCTACAATGTCAATTACTCTAAGTCGTGAATTCAGAATATGATTAGAACCTTAAAAGTATTCGATGTTATTAATAAAAAAAAAGGGTTCCTGTTAACTTCTAATTACTAAGAATTTTCATCGAAATTCATCTTAATAACAGATAATCTATTGTTATTGAACTCTATAATATTATTAAGCTCTAGTCGGTATGTGTTTAGTAATTTTAAACAAGTGATATGATGACAAGAGAGATTGGAATTTTAACCACATCGGGAAAAGCACATTATAAGCTTGTATCAGAATTTAGAGTCAGGGGATTACAATTTATAAGTCTTATTCCAGAAGATATTATCCCATTTTATGTTAAAGTTGTTATAACTACAGAATCAGAGAGAAAAAATATTGATTTTTTAGAGATTCTCATATATGATGAGTTAACAGACCCATCGAAAGTTGTAGATAATGCCGTTCAGTTACTCAGAGGAAAAAAATATTTTCGTGAAGTAATAATTGGAATTGATCCTGGAAAGAGATTAGGATTAGTTGTTTTAGGGGATGGTATTATTTTAAAAAAAATGGAATTCATAAATATAAAGGACAAAATAAAGGAAATTATTCGGATATTAAAAGAAACTAAAGCTAAAAAGAAAACAGTAAAGATTGGTAATGGAGTTAAAGCTGAACAAAATATATTATTTAAATTATTAAACGAAGAACTGCCCCATAATATCATTATAGAATCTGTTGATGAAAAAGGGACAACGAAGAATATTAAGAAAGATCATAATCATCGTAAAGATTCAATAGATGTACTTTCTGCCATAGAAATTTCTATGCGAAATGGACATAGAATAAATAGGAAGAAACGAAATGGAAAAAATTATTGAAAAAGGAAATACGCTCATCGTCAGTGGACCGGCTTCAATCAAATTAATTGAAGGTAAAGTAACGATTTTAGGTTCCACCATGGTATTGTATAAAAAAGTAATTATTAGGAGAGGTAAAACATTTCCATTTGAAGCTGAGACGGATTCAAGATTTGAGTTAAAAATAAGTAGTAGATCCGATATAAATGAGATAACGGGAAGCATAATACCAGATTCTTGGATAATAATAACTAAAGAAATACTTGGAAAGCAAAAACCGTGTACAATTTTAATTCTTGGAAATGTTGATTGTGGAAAAAGTATTTTTTGCACTTTTTTAGCAAACCATGCATTGAGAATGCAGTATGATACGGTAATTATAGATGCAGACATTGAACAATCAAACATAGGATCACCATCTACTATTGGTTTAGGTTTAGTCCAGCAACCAGTATATGATCTATTTTACCTTAAGGCATATGATGCCTATTTTATGGGAATCACTAAGCCAAATACCATAACTGAAAGAGTGATTGAAGGAATTTCTTTACTTAAAAAACGAGTTGAAGAGATGGAAAGCCAAGTTATTATAATAAATACAGATGGATGGATTCAAGGAAAAGATGCAAATGAATTTAAAACTTCCATGATAAGACGGTTACTTCCAAATACGATAGTAGGTATTCAAAATAGTAATGAGTTAGAAAACATATTAAACCCTATTGAAGAAGAGGGATTCCAGATTTACAGATTGAAGCCATCCCCTTTAACTAAAAACATAGATAAAGAGATTACGAAGGAACTAAGGGAGCAGAGCTATAAAAAATTTTTAAGAGGAAATGTATTAAGAAATTTTCAAATGAATTGGATTCAATTAGAATACACCCCTCTTTGTAAAGGAATATCTCTAAGTGAAAATAGATTGAAAGATTTGGGAGAAACCATTGGATCTGTAGTAATTTATTGTGAAGAAACTTCAGAAGAATTATTCATCGTCCTTGAGGAAGAAAATCAGATTAACAATGATAAAATTATCGAAATGGAAGAGTTATTTACAAAAAAGATTCATATTGTAAACGATGGTATGGAAAAAGGATTGTTAGTTAGTTTACTAGACCAAAATCGTCATTTTTTGGGTTTAGGAGTGATATCTAAAATAGATTATAAAAATAAAAAATTGAAATTATTTACACAATGCAGAGAGAAAGTAAGTATTGTCCAATTTGGGCAAATAAGAATTAGTAGAGATGGAAAAGAATTAGGGATAACAAAGTTATTTTCTGGTTAACAATTTTTTAATCTATGTCATTTGCTTAATCTTGTAAAGGGTAACTATCAATCATAGAAAAAAAATAATCTTGATGGAGATTATTGGAAGATAGCCTGTAGAAGTTCAGAAGAAATCATTAATAAAAATGGCCAAATAAAATTTAAATAGATATTGAGAATCGTGCGTACTATTCAAGGGGAGAATATTATGGAAATGGATCATATTAAAACTATTATTTTCGATTTAGAAGGAACCCTTCTCACATCAAAGATAGATTTTCTTAAGATGAGGGAGGGATTAGTAAAGGTACTCACTTTACATGGATTTACTGAAGATTCGTTTCCATACTTATTGATAACTAATTCTAGTAAATTCAGAGTAGCCTTAAAAGAGAGGGGTGTGGACGAAACTGAAATCTTAAAAATAAATACTGAGATTGCTAATGTTATTCAGGAAGTTGAGATGGAAAATATTGAAGACACAATCGAGATCCCTGGAGCTAAAGAGATTTTACAGAAGCTAACAAATAAAAAAATAAAGATTGGAATAGTGACTCGAAATTGTAGACGGTCTACTATTGCAGCATTGAGGATTACTGATATGTTGAAATTTATAGACGTCATTGTGGCAAGAGATGACTGCGAAAACCCAAAACCGGACACTGAGCACTTGATGAGAGCACTCAAAGGGTTAAAGATGAAATCTGATGAGGCGATAATGGTGGGAGATTCTTGGCTTGATGCACTGTGTTCAATAAATTCGAAAGTGAAATTTATTGGAGTCTTAACAGGATATTCCTCTCAAGAAAAATTCGAAGAAATGGGGGTTGATATTCAACCCAGTGTTAAAAATTTGAATGATTTATTTACATAAACCAGTTTATTACTATATTATCGTTTTTTTTCTAGAAAAATATCTATTATAGTACATATTCATAGGGATATTCTCAATAAATTGGCTTACATTTTTTATTTTGAAAATAAAGATACAAAAAATTGAAAAGGAGCTAATAGAATAAAATATTGCCTTGAGGATTCTGAATGATTAGAGGAAAAAATTTAGCAGAAAAAATATTGAATGAACATACGATAAAAGATGTTAAGGCAAATGACTTTGTAATTTGTGAAGTGGATATTTGTTTTGCCCATGACGGAACAGGACCACTGGCTATAGATCAAATTAAAAAACTTGGAAAAGAGAGTGTAGCCAAACCAGATAAAACTATCTTATTCATGGATCATGCATCGCCTAGCCCAAGAAGAGAACTTTCCAACACTCATTTACTTATGAGATCATTCGTAAATCAAACAGGCATTATATTACATGATGTGGGTTGTGGTGTATGTCATCAGATAGTATCTGAGTCTTATGCTAAACCAGGAGACATAGTTGTAGGAGCTGACTCTCATACATGTACTGCAGGAGCCCTTGGAGCCTTTGCAACAGGAATGGGATCAACAGATATAGCGGTAGCCATGGCTCTTGGTAAGACATGGTTCAGAGTTCCAGAGACCTTCAAGATTCAAGTTGATGGAATTTTTAATAAGATGGTTTACGCTAAAGATTTAATGCTCTTCATAATAGGAGAGATTGGTGCAAATGGTGCAACTTATAAATCCCTAGAATTTTCAGGAAGTAATATCAATGTAATGGAAATATCTGAGAGAATGACTTTAGCAAATATGGCTGTTGAAGCAGGAGCTAAATGTGGATTATTCTCCTCAGATAGTAAGACGAAGATGTACTTACAGAAACATGGACGGGAAGAAGATTTTCGGGATGTATATCCTGATGAGAACGCGAAATATGAGAGAAATATAGATATTGATGTTTCTAAATTATCCCCAATGGTGTCCTGTCCAGACACTGTTGATAATGTTAAGACAGTTGATGAAGTTGGAGATATAAAGGTTGATCAAGTTTACATTGGCACTTGTACAAATGGTAGAATTGAAGATCTTCGAATAGCAGCTAAAATAATTAAAGGAGAGAAGAAGCATAAGAATACAAGATTGATAATAGTACCGGCTTCCCCAAAAACGTACATGGAAGCAATAAAAGAAGGGATTATTGAAACCTTCATTGAAGCAGGGGGGGTGATTATGCCTCCTAGCTGTGGTCCTTGTGTAGGTGTACATCAGGGAATTCTAGGAAATGGGGAGATTTGTCTTTCAACCCAGAATCGTAATTTTAAAGGTAGAATGGGAAACCCTGAAGGATACATTTATCTCTCTTCTCCGGCAACTGCTGCAGCTTCAGCAATTATGGGTAAAATAACTGATCCGAGGGGGATGTAATATGGTTCTTAGAGGAAAAGTTTGGAAATTCGGTGACAGTATCAGTACGGATCTGATAACTCCGGGTCGATATTACCACCTCAGATCCAATCTTCCTGAATTAGCAAAGCATGCAATGGAAGACGCAGATCCCACATTTTCATCAAAGGTGAAGAAGGGTGATTTCATAGTTGCAGGTAAAGATTTTGGTCTCGGTTCAAGTAGAGAACATGCCCCAATAGTCATAAAACTATCAGGAGTAGGTGCAGTAATTGCACATTCCTTTGCTAGGATTTTTTATAGAAATGCGATTAATGTAGGTCTTCCAGTCGTAAGTTGCAACACTGATCAAATCGATGAGGGCGATACTTTAGAAGTTGATCTGGAAAGAGGAATACTCTATAATATAACCAAGGATGTCAAGATAAAGTATCAACCATTACCAAGTCTAATGAAGACTATTCTGGAAGCGGGCGGATTGGTACCATATGTTAAGAAACATGGTGACTTGAAACTAGTTTAAATAATCTTTTTTTTAAAAACCAATATTTTTTTTCTTTTTTTGTTGAGTTACTACGATGCCGATCCATCATGTATATTAAAAAATTTTGATTTATGCAGTTAGAATTCATAAAATAAATAAAGATTCGGATAGCGAACTGATAGATGATGAAGCAAAATATTCTGCGAATCACAACAATAATTATTCTAATCGCTGGCTTAATGAATGTAGGAATTGGAGTAGGGGTTCTAAGTTTGTATTACGTATTCGATATACCTTCTCAAATCGAGGCAATCGAAAATACTGTTAATTCCTTCGATTTGAATTTTTTAGATAGAACAGTGATACTATTAGAGAACACATCATCGACGATTAAATCTATGGTTTTTCCACATGAATTAATAATAAACACTAATGAAACACTTGCCAGTATTATTGATGTATTAAATGTTTCAATTGAACAGATGATTGACATCTCAAATAGTTTCTATCGTCAAGCCGAGATGTTTTGGGATTTAAGTATACTTTGGGACTCTCCTGAAGTAATGAGAGAAATGGGAGATATAATTGATACACTGCATCAATCAATAGATATGTTTATACCTTCTTTACAAACGACAAAAAGTAACATTACGGAAATAACATCTAGTTTATCATCGGTAGATGTGGAAGTTGAATATTTTCAAGAAACGTTTAGTTCTCTTTTAGAACAAATGGGTGAAAAAGTAAACGTATTGACAGAGCAGGTAAAAAACACTAAAGATTTGTTATTAACCAGTATTAGTTCATTCAAAAAAATTACATCTGTTGTGTATTTAGTGTTTATTTATTTTATAGTCCAAGGAGCAGCTCTGATGAGTATATCCGTAGTGATGAAGTATGAAAAATCATAAAGACAGAATCGTGAAGAAAATCTTCTATAATAATAGTTTATTTGAAATATATTGTTTCTTGCATAGCTACTATTTCGTTGAAATTTTATGTCATCTTTAAGAAAAGATGAGAGGTTTATAACTAATTGAAAAAAGGGATTAAAGGAAAAAAAGGGTTAAATTGATACAACCACGGCAATTATTTATATTTGGGTTAATCCTAATTAGCGTGTTTTGCTCTCCATCAATAATTTTTGTTTCATCTCAGGATAATAATTCTGAAACTGACTACACAGTATTCATTTATAATGATTCAAGATACCCATATGCTTGGTATGGTTCGAACGCATCATCTATTATGATCAAATATATGGAGCATATTTTCACAAAGTTTCAGATCGATTATGCGATTGTTAATGCTGATGAATTGAGAGAAATCACTCTGTATGAAGATCCGAATAGATCAATACTCGTCTTCTCACAGGATGTAATTCCAGATACAGTATGGGATGGTTCTTCCGCGTCGTCTATCATTAAATGGTTGCAAGATGGAGCAAAAATAATATGGAATGGAGGATGGGAATTTTGGTACATCGGTTACAAGAATGGAACATTAAAACATAAGATGGGAATTGAAAATGTACCATTTGGAAGGGCTGTGACTGTAATCGAAAATGTTAATGTGTCAATATCTCAGTTAGGAACTGAAAATATTCCAAGTCTAAAAAAATTTCGAACTCAAAGACCGTTTAGTGAAGAACTCCTACAAGGATTATATTATGAAATCTATGGTTATGCTAATGTACAAGGTGTAAAAATCATTGACCCGGGATTAATAGGTGTAGGCAGTGGACTCTTTGTAAAGATTGGAGCTACTGCAGGATATCAACTTGGAGCATTAGATAGAACAATATACATAACTGAATTCATCTTGAACAAATTTTTCGATTATAACTTAGATCTAACGAATGGAATTACGTATTTTAACAAAGATGACTCAGGTATCGTGTATATACTTCCACATGAAGCTTCTACACCGCATTGGAATAGCACTTATGGTGACAGAATTTATTTCTATGCTTATTCAAATGTTACAAATTATAAAGAATTCATAATTAATGATTTTACTATTATTAGTGAAAAATATAATTTTATCATTTTAATTTTACCATTAGAGGATACAGAGCTATTTTACTATAACCTTAAACAGATGAACACTTGGGCAGATGAGAAAGATATTAAAATATTATATGTCTTCTTTTCAAAGAACAAGTATGAATCTGAAGAGTATTACTTACAAATGGGAAGTTTAACATACAACTTAACAATATACAACATGAAGTTTCTACTTAATCAAACATCTACACTTGCAATAGGAATGTGGTATGGTTGGGAAAATAGAGCTGTACATTTATCCGAGATTGAAAATTTTTATCATTCTCTACCTGAACAACTAAAAACAAAATACTACATATGGATCGATGAACCTTTCTTACAAAGCGTTATTGATGCTGGATTAACTGAACTAACTAATAGATTGAAAATAGGAGTGATAACAGAGATATACTCTACTCTTAATCTGGTGTTATATGGATTTAAATTTGATAATCAAATAGTTGTAACAGGTTACTGGAATGCTCTGACTTCAGATGAATGGATTACTCAGATGAAGAAGAAGCTTAACTATGTATCTGAGCCGAATAATCTAAGGCAAAGCCGAAGGTTAGCTGTATGGATATTCTGGGATGAAAATGATGCATCTTACGAGCGGTATCAGGCATACATCGATAATACTATCAGTAACCCTTTATTGATAAACATACATCCAATATCGTCTTTCACCTATTCACCTAATGAATTGACGATTTTAGATTTAGTAACCTTCTATGATACGTCGTATGATCCAGATGGAAAAATCATATCGCAATATTGGGACTTGGGAGATAGTTACACGACAGATAATATGAATCCAACACATTACTATTTAGATAAAGGATCGTACATTGTGAAATTGACAGTTATAGATGATGAGGAATATATTCAGTCAACATCACTAATTGTAAAGGTAAAAAATCTTTCACCAATCGCAGAATTTACTATTAATCCATTGAAACCGAAAAAGGGAGAAATCGTTGAATTTATAGATCGCTCAATAGATCCTGAAGGAAAAATGCTCAAATATTCTTGGGATTTTGGAGATGGAAATATGTCTACACAATACAGTCCAAATCATGTTTATGAAAATGCAGGAACGTATTTGGTTAAATATTCAGTAATTGATGATGAGGGAGAGGAGGATATTAAAGAAAAAGAAATTGAAATTTTTTCAAAAATACATAATTTGACGGTTGAATTAAAGGACATTTTTGAAATACCTCTATCAAACATTGAAGTACGGCTTTATTCAAATGAATATGATCTGTATATTTCAGGAGTTACAGATATAGGTGGAGATATTACTTTCCTTGAAATACCAGAAGGAGAATATCAAATTAAAGTCACAAGTTTTGGATATTCATCCTCCAAAGTAACAGTTTTATCAGCGCCAAAAACGGTACAAGTTAGTGTAATATTTTCGAAATACACGATGGGAATTTGTGGAATAATTGTCACGTTTTTTATTGTTGCTATAATTGTATTGTATAGAAAAAAACGATTTTTTCGGTATTGAGTATCGATACATCAGAATTTAGTGATCTTAGACAATTGGTTATTCAATGTATATTGCTGATCGATATGGTTCACTCAGTTGTGCTCTATTCATGGGATCATAGGAATTCAAATCTTCCTCTCTGAAGACTTTAATTTCGGCATTAAAGACTTGCTTATAAAAATCTCTGGTTTCTGTTAAAATCTTGAATTCGTCAATTATTCCATTTTCTAGATATTTATTAATCAATTCAATAGGTATTTTTTTGATAGTTTTAATCATAGTTCGGACATATTTAGAGATCTGTTTAGCTTTATTCCGCATATTTTTATCATGCATAATCTTTTTCATCAAGATATCAATTCTTAGATCCTCTTTTTTAGCATATTCCAAGGCGTTTAAATAGACGTTCCATTTCCATTCGGCACATGTGTAGTAGTATATAATTTTAGGTTTCATTTTCGTAACATGAATAATGTGAGTAGTGTCAGCTTGAATTGTTTTAATGAATGCTTCTTGTGCAATAATTCTTCTATCAACTTTAGCTGCGTCAAATGTTGGCCATTTCTCCATTGAAATGAAAGATGTATTGCCCATTTCGTGCCAGATCTCCTCACAGAGGTGAGGTGTAAATGGAGCTAATAAGACGATACGTATTTTTAAAACGTCATATAAAAGTCTTGATCTAACTTTTTTTCGCTCAATTGAGGTTTCAACCGATGTTCGACGTAAATACCATTGAATGTCTTGATCTAACATGTAAAGTGATTCATGAACAGCTTCTCGCATTCGAAGATTATTCATGGAATCGGTGATTGCTTTAATTCTCAGATGAAGACGACTAAGCAACCATTTATCAATGGTGATAATTTCAGTTTGTTCATGATCATATTCAGTATTTATTACATTAATTGCGAAATTATAGAAACGTTCTAACCTTTCACGACAGGATTGAGCGAAGTTTGAATTGAAGTCTACGTCTTGTAAAAGCTCCGCAGTAGAGAGGATTGCGAGTCTAAAAGGATCAGTACCATATTTTGCAGTAGCTTCCCGTAGAGGGATTATATTTCCTAGAGACTTTGACATTTTCTTTCCGTCTAAAAGTACACTACCAGTAACAACAATTTGTCGAGGCCATAAAACATCAGAGAAGATTGCTGCGTGATTAAAAATTAAGAAGGTTAAATGGTTAGGTACTAGGTCTCTCCCCGAGTGACGGCTATCTAATGGATAGAAATATGTGAATTCTTTACGCATACTCTTTAAGTGATTTGGATTAAGCCCTATTTTTTTTGCTATTCTTTGACAATTTCCTTTATTAAAGAATATATAGTCAAAAACTTCATCATTCAATTGTTCAGCTTTAATACCTTTTTCTTTTATGTGTTTAGCAATTGTGTAATAGCTCATGTATATTACTGAATCAGAAAGGCTCTCGAT
>DAOVAG010000154.1 GCA_030671165.1 Candidatus Bathyarchaeota archaeon
ATCTTCAAAAAATATGAAACGTTGGTACTTGACTCTAAAACCTTATTGGCCGTTATCCTTGCAGACTCTATAGCACCTCCACCTATTTTACCAGGAAAAGTAGAAACAAGGGATATTACATGTTTATACTTCTTTGAAGGATCACCCATAGAAAAGCGCCGGATTGTTAATTGTGGGCGACGATGAATATACTCAACTCTTGTATAAGCCATACCACCACGACTTTTAGGCATTTAAATCACCCTAGACCTTTATTTCTTATCTACCAAGGTTTCCATCAGAATCGAAGTATTTAAGTTTTTCACATTCATTTTTTTCAATCATGCTTTAGTGGCATCACCTTTATTTTTGCATTCGTGAATAATTTTTTTGCAAGTGCATCCTCATAGTCATCGACATAGATAACTTTAGAAATCTCCGCATTAATGATTAACTTTGCACAGATTGAACAAGGATATGTTGAACAGTAAATTGTTGCACTCTTAGTTGATATTCCATGAACTGCTGCTTGGATGATGACATTTTGTTCTGCGTGTACTCCCCGGCAGAGTTCATGTCTTTCCCCGGAAGGGATCTTTAAGTTCGCCCTTAGGCATCCACCAAGTTCGCTGCAGTGAAGAAGACCTTTAGGTGCACCATTTTGACCCCCAACATTTAGTGGGTGTAGCCAGTGGCGAGAATTTTTCTATCTTTGACTAAGACAGCACCTACCTTTCTCCTAAGACATGTGGATCTACCGCTAACTAAATTAGTGATACCCATGAAGTATTGATCCCAGTTTGGTCTTTCCATTCTAGTTACCTCATTTATTATTTACTTGTTTATTCTTGATAGCTTATTGTATTAAATGATAATTAATGAATAGTTTGATTAATAAATTTCATTAACGATGATAAACTTGCAGAGTAATAATAAACAAATACAATGCGTAAGAGTGCATGTATACCATTCTAGTAATGAAAAAAATTAGAGGAAAATACTAAACAAGTTAAAAGGACCAGATTCAGTCTTATATTATTTTTTCTCTTGGTACCTTTCCCAAATTCACTATTACATCTCGGATTCTTTGAATGTCCTTAATATGGACAAATTCATTCACGCCATGGTAAGATGTATCGTTTCGTATTGTACCATAACATATAACAGGAATTCCGTTTTTAGCAAAAAAGGTTCCATCATTTCCACCTAATTCTCCAGCAAAGGGAATGTTATGACCTATAGTTTTGTTAATTTGTTCTGAAACCGTTTTAACAAAAATATTATCTTTAGATGTGTAATAACCTGGAAGTTTATGTATAATTTCAAGGGAAGCATTACAATCGACTTTTTCAACTGCTTTTTTGAAGAAAAATCTTAATTCTTCAACTGCTGGTTCAATAGGTTCCTCTGGTAAAAGCCTTCGATCAAAACGAACTTCACAAACACCTGGAATAACATTTTCTTTTTCCCATGCCTTGATCATTGTCACTGTATATCTTCCCCAAATGAATTGTTTTGGTGATTTAGGGGGTGCTTTTAGAATTGATTGTTTTTTTTCAACTGTATCTCGGTAAGTTTCTAGTGTAGTAAGTAGTTTCATAGCCTCATCGATGGCATTGATGGCTTTGAATGGGTAACCTGCATGGCCTTGTTTGCCCTCAATGATTATTTTTCCCCAGATGATGCCACTTGCCCCCAAGTTGAGTCTCTCGGGGCTTGAATCGAGGATTAATGCAGCGTCTCCTGTCAAGCCATACTCACTTAAAACATAGTCTAAGCCATATCTTCCGCCAATTTCTTCATCTACACCGGCAATCAGTTTTATGTTAATATCTAATTCCTCTTCCCTAAGCTGTATCATCGCACCCATTGCAGCTGCAATACCCGATTTGTTATCTGCAGTACCTCTTCCATAAGCTCTTCCATTTTCAACCGTTAATTTGAATGGAGGATAGGACCAATTAGGACCCGGTGGAACAATATCAAAATGTGATTCAAGAAGCAAAGTTACATCTGAACCAGTATCAAGAGAGATAATGATGTTTGGACGTGATAATCCATCTTTAGCACCTTTTTCACCATCCACTATTTCCACTTCTAGAGAATGGCTTTCTGCTTCTTCAACTATTATCGATGAACATTGAACATATCCTTTCTTGGAAATTGACTCTGTATTGATTTCAACCATCTTGGAAAGGAATTTTAATTCGTGATTTAATGAGATCAAATAATATCATCTTTTCATATTTTATAGTCTTCCGTTTTTAATTATATTTTTTTCACATTAAAAGTTTAAGTGTATAATCAACAAAAGAAATATTACTGAACAGAGAATCTTCACATCATAGAAGAGTGAAAATGTGGATAAATTAAAAATAGCCATTGTTGGCGCTACTGGTGTTATTGGACAACAATTTGTAATCGCTCTACAAGATCATCCCTGGTTTGAAATCTCTACTCTAGCTGCTTCTAAAAGATCTGCAGGAAAAAGCTACCTCGAAGCTATTAAAGATCCTGAAACGAGAGCAGTACGATGGTTCTGTGATAACCAGCCCAAACAATATGTGTTAGAGATGAAGGTAGACGATGCAACGAAACTAAATCTTACGGACATAGATGTAATCTTTTCTGCAGTCGAGTCTCATGTCGCACAAGAACTTGAGCCAAAGTATGCTAAGAAGAAGCCTGTAGTAAGCACAGCTTCAGCATTCAGATATGAAGAGGATGTGCCAATCTTAGTGCCAGGTGTGAACTCAGAGCATGTTAAACTAATTGATTTACAAAGAAAGAATAGGGGATGGAAGGGGTTTATTACAACACAACCTAATTGCACAACTACGGGGTTAGTTATAACTTTAAAACCTCTCCAAGATGTTTTCGGTTTAAAAATGGTGATCATGACCTCTCTGCAAGCAATTTCAGGAGGTGGACGTTCACCTGGAGTGTCTGCTTTAGACATAATAGAGAATGTTATCCCCTATATACCAAAAGAAGAAGAGAAAGTGCAGATGGAAACTAAAAAAATATTAGGTGAATATATTGGGGAGAAGATTGAAGCCTCGAAAACGAAGGTAAGTTGTACTTGTACAAGAGTGAATGTGCTTGATGGTCACACAGAATCCGTTTTTGTCTCAACTGAAAGAGATTGTACTACGGATGAAGTTAAGAAAGCGTTTACAAAATTTGGTGGTGACTTGAAGAATCTCAAA
>DAOVAG010000008.1 GCA_030671165.1 Candidatus Bathyarchaeota archaeon
GGGGTTACTTGGTAAAATTCCACCACTACCTCCCAAAGAACCAAGCATCTATTATCTTGAAGAACTTCTTAAAATGTACCCACCGAACCCACCTAAAATCGAGATCAAACCAAAGGAAGACATTGCAGTGCTCCAGTATACTGGAGGAACTACAGGAATTCCTAAGGGAGCAATTCTGACACATTATAACCTTGTTTCAAACGCAGTTATGTGCTCAAAGTGGTTAAGAGGGAAAGAAGGTGAAGAGATCTTTTTAGGGGCATTACCATTCTTCCACATATATGGTATGACTCTATCTTTACATGCACCAATCTGCATCGCCGGATTAACAATTCCTATAATCGATCCAGGTAATGTGATGGATTCCTTAAACACAATTCAGAAATATAAGGTAACAGTCCTATGCGGCGTCCCAACAATGTACCTCATGCTAATCAACCATCCAGATATCGATAAATATGATCTCTCTTCCATACGTTGGTGTATTTCTGGTGCATCACCGTTACCACCAGCAGTACAGAAGAAGTTTATGGAACTGAGCGGAGGTGTTCTGATAGAGGGTTACGGACTTACTGAAGCATCACCAGTAACTCACGCAAATCCCTTGGATAAGACCATGAAGACTGTTAAGATCGGCTCAATAGGAATTGCATGGCCTGACACAGAGGCTAAAGTAGTTGACTTGAATACTGGAAAGGAATTAAATATTGGTGAAATAGGTGAACTTGTCGTAAAAGGTCCACAAGTTATGAAAGGTTACTGGAAGATGCAAGAGGAAACTGCTAATACCTTAAAAAATGGTTGGCTTTATACAGGTGACATTGCGAGGGAAGATGAGGATAATTTCTTCTACATAGTAGACCGGAAGAAAGATATCCTAAAATATAAGGGTTATAGCGTCTACCCAAGGGAAATTGAAGATGTCTTATATGAACATCCAGCAGTGAAGTTGTGTGCCATAGTTGGTAAACCAGACAAGGAATCTGTAGAGATACCGATAGCATACATAGTCTTGAATGATGAAGCAACTGCAACAAAGGAAGAATTAATCAACTTCGTCAAAGAAAGAGTTGCACCCTACAAGAGGATACGCGACGTAGTTTTCCGGAAAGAATTACCCCTAACTCCAGTAGGAAAGGTTCTGAAACGAACTTTGAGAGAAGAATTCACAAAAAAGGGAGAGCCCACAAAATAGTTTCATAGATCCTATTAGCACATCTACTTTTCAATCCCTTTCTTTTTTCTGATTAAAATAATCTTAAAATTAAAAAAAACAATAAATCATTCAGATTGGTACAAACATATAGATGGGTTCACCTTCAGAGTTGGATCTAACCACAAGTTTTGCCTTCATACCTACTTTAACAGCTGACAATTTAGATCCCTTAAGCCATGTTAAGATTTTAATTCCGTCATTCAACCTTCCGATTACAACAGTATATGGTTTCTCCTGTTGGAAAGATGAGGGTCTTATGATTATATGAGTGAAAGCTTCTATCTCAGCTTCTCCTTTCAGCTCAAACCATTCCATCTCTGATGATAGACAGTCAGAGCAATCAGCTACTGGAGGAAAAGTCGCTTTTCCACATTTTTTACATTTAGTAGCATAGACCTTACCCTCTTTCAAACCATCCCAGAATTGTAGAGTTTTACTGTTAGGTATATCATAGATCAAGGTAATTGGCCTTGACTTGAAAGTTGGCATACTAACTCCCATAATTCTTCATCTCCTCAAAATGGTTACAAAGCAGTAATGACCTGTTCCACCGACATTATGAGCTAAAGCTATGTACTTATTTAGTGGAGCTTGCCTCGTCTTTTCCACTTCTTCCCGTAATTGTTTAGTTAATTCGTACATCATAGAGACTCCAGTTGCCCCAATAGGGTGACCTTTGGCTTTAAGACCTCCATCTAAATTAATAGGTATTTTACCACCTATTTCAGTTTGTCCATCTTGAATCAATTTAGCTCCATCACCTTTCATACATAGACCTATATCTTCATAGGCCATTATCTCAGCGATGGTAAAGCAGTCATGTACACTAGCAACCTCAACCTGATTAGGCTCTATTCCAGAAGCTTTGTAAGCTCTCTGTGAAGCGATGACGGATGGACGAAGCCCAACGTAATTTAATCTCTTACTAAGGTTAGCTGTATCAGAAGAACTTCCTATACCAGATATCCAGATTGGTGTATCTATACCTAGTTCCTTAACCTTCTCTTCTGAAGCTAGGACGAGGGCTGATGAACCATCCGTTATTGGGCTACAGTCATAGAGTTTGAGGGGCCACGCAACTATAGGAGAAGATAAAACATCATCGATTGTAATCTCTCGTTGAAATTGTGCTAGAGGATTCATTGCCCCATACTTGTGATTTTTAACCGCAACCAGAGCTAAATCTTCCTCAGTCGTACCATACTTAGCCATGTGAGACGTCGCATAAAGAGCATAATAAGCGGGAAATGTCATCCCGAAGTTGTGGAATTCCCATAAATAGTACCCAGCTCTTCCGATTAACTCCATTGTCGTTGGAGTATCTATTTCCCTCATTTTCTCAAGGCCGATTACTAAAGCTAAATCAGTATTTCCGCTAACAATAGCAGAATAAGCCGTAAAAACGGCGGCGCTGCCAGAGGCACAGGCTGCTTCACATCGTAGTAGACCAGCTCCTGTCAATCCACAATACTCAGCAGCAATTACTGCGGGAAGCATCTCCTCATACCAACCCCCAGAACCCACTGAGCCAAGTACAAGGAGATCAATATCTCTTCCGACAACTCCAGCGTCCTCAAAAGCTGGCTTCACAGATTCAAAAGTTAACTCAGCAATATTTACATCTTGTCTAATCCCAAATTTTGAGTTTCCTACACCTATAATAGCTACTTTTTTCACCATAACAACTTCCATTTTTATAATAAGTAAAAAGATATTTAACTTTGTGTACGTACGCTTTTTAATTCTATTATTTTTTCCTTTATAAATGGAACAACTTTGAATAGATCTTCTACTACACCGTAATTTGCGAAATTAAAGATTGGAGCATTCGGATCTTTATTTATAGCAATAATTATATCTGAGTTTTTCATACCCAGAATATGCTGGAAAGCTCCACTTATTCCAAGAGCAAGATAGAGTTTAGGTTTTACAGTCTTACCTGATGTCCCGACTTGACGGTCACTTGATAGCCAACCTTTATCTACAATTGGACGGGAACATGCTAGCACTCCTCCAAGAGTCTTCGCTAACTCTTCAATTATAGGTTTATTACTCACATCCTTTATTCCACGACCAATACTGACAATTATGTCTGCTGCAGTTATATCAATATCTCCACTGGAAGGTAAAAGATACTTGATAAAACGTGTTTTAGGTATCTCTTCAGAAAGTGGTGAAGCTATCTCTATTATTTCTCCATTCATCGTAGGTTTTTGGGCAGTAAAAGTGGCTTGGCGAACAGTGATAATGTAGCTTTCAGATTTACGAATTGTTGCTTTGACATTTACTTTACCACCATACATTTGCCGTGTAACTCCAAGAGTTTCACCATTAAATGTTAAGTCTATACAATCCGTTGCAAGAGGCAAATTCAACTTAGTTGCTAAGCTAGGAGCTAAATCCACACCGTAAGAAGTATGACCAATGAATGTTAACAGCGGCTTTTTTTTGTTAATTAATTGAGAAAGTATCTTCTGATAAATTTCAGAATTAAAGTTTTCCAATCTTTCATCTTCTATGAGTAAAACGTTTTCTGCGTATGTAGAGAGTGTTTCAGCATGTTTTTTGGCATCTTTGCCCAATAGAATTGCCGTTAAACATGTGTTTGTTTTTTCAGTGAGTTCTGCCCCTTTTGTGAGCATTTCAAAGGTTATGTCTCTGATTTGTCCTTGTCTATGTTCAGCTAATACAAAGATTTCTCTCATTTTAGATCAATCCTCTCGATTTGAGGAGTTCAGCAATTTTAGTTGCAATTCTCTCTGGAGTTCCACTAAAGAATTCTGCTTGCTTTTCCACAGGAGGAATGAATAGTTCATCAATTTTTAGCCATGACCCTGCTTCACCAACTTCATTAGCACTGAGGCCAGTATCAGCCAAGCTGAGAACTTTGATCTCTTTTTTCATAGCTTTTCTTATTCCCATGATGGAAACGTATCTTGGTTCATTTATTCCGGTCTGGATAGTTAAAACAGCAGGTAATTTTACTTCAACAATCTCTTCTAGACCTCCCTCCAATTCACGGTTTACTCTGGCAACACCATCACCAAACTCAATTTTCTTAACCATAGTTGAATGGGATATCCCAAGTAACTCAGCAAGTATAGAACCAACCATGGTATACCCATCATCACTTGCAAGAACTCCGGTTAGTACTAAATCAAATGATAAATCCTTAATCACACTATGTAAAATTTTTGCAATAGCATAACCATCAGAATTTTCAAACTTAGTATCTGTTAGTCTTATTGCTTTATCAGCGCCTCTAGCCAAGCATTTCCTTAATGTACGATTTGCTTCTTCTGTATTCACAGTTATTGCTGTAACTGTACCGCCAAATTTCTCTTTAATACGAACCGCTTCTTCCAATACATAATCATCCCACTCATTGATATCGAATACAAGACCAGTTTTTTCTATCGCCTTTCCACTACGATCAATTTTTATTTCTGCTTCTGCTGTCTCAGGAACATGCTTAATACAAACAATTATATCCAAATCATTTCCTCCTAACAAAAATTGAATTATTGAGATTATTTCTTTTCTAAAGAATTAAGCTTTAAGAGTCCATAATATGTATTTTTCAGTACTACTTTTTCTTCAGTAATATTTAGCTATTAAATACTTCGAATGATGAAGAATAGAGACTTTCAAATCGAATATACAAGAGAGTAGAAAATAATAAAAAAAGTTAAAAAGGATGAGGTATTAGCATCAATTATGGAAGCCTTCATTTTAGTTAACACAGTACCAGGCAAGTTATGGGAAGTAGCTGAGGACATAAGAAAGATTGAGGGCGTAAAGTTAGCACAGGCCGTAACAGGTCAATTCGATGTGGTCATCTATATCGAGCGTAAGACAATTGATGAACTAAGCAGCGTTATAAAGAGATTACAGACCATTACGGGAGTTATAAAGACACAAACTTTAATAGCGTTACCTCCAAGTGCAATTTGGACGCATCTTACATCATTGGGAGAAAAAAGTTAGAGAATTCTTGAAATTCCATTTTTCAGTCCCAAATTTCCTATGAGTATTATCTGACATCTTACTTGGCTAGAATTTTTTGTTTTATGACATCGCGTTTCTCATAGGGGAGGGGACCAAATTTTTTAATTCTGTCTGTGAATCTAATAAACAAATCCGCTGCTTTCTTGTAAACGGGTAAAGGTACATAACTGTAACGAATTCTCATTCTTTTTATTCCGAACTCTGCAAGGGAATGACTCATCTCAAGCATCCTCTTCCTTGTGAACTCTTCATCAATGTCTTGTTGGCCTTCAATCATGAGGATACCGTCAGCTCCAAACATAAAAGCGTAAAGTAGATGTTTTAAGCCTAGAATTGCCGTTGATGGAATCGAGACTATTCGAATGTTTTCGGGATAGTCTATACGGGCAAGTCCAAGAAAATCCATTCCAGTATAACCAACATTCTTATCAACAAAAGCGATTATTCTCACTTCATTATCTTCTTTATCCATGAGTACGCCACGTAATTGAGCAATTAACTGCTTTGTTGTTGAATTCTTAAAATCAATAGATTCTTGTGGACAGACTGGAATACAAGCACTACAACCAGTACACATAAATAGATCAATGGTTGCTTTCCCTTCCAGTATGGTTATTGCGTTTGATGGACAAGTCTGAAGGCAAATTCCGCATCCATCGCATAACTCTGCTTTAACAAAGGCCTTTTCAGGACTTGTAGTTATGTATTCGCTCTTTAGGAACAATGAAGCTTTGGCAGCAGCTGCTAAAGCATCAGAAACGGTATCTCGGACATCTTTTGGGCTTAATGCACATCCACATGCGAAGATTCCGGTAATCAAAGAATCAACAGGATCAAGTTTTGGATGTCTCTCCTGTATGAATCCATCTTCACCCAAGGAAAGTTTAATTTTACTAGCTAAGTCTTTTAATCCAGAGGATGGAATCATAGGTGTAGCTAAAGCAACGAGATCATATTCTTCTTCTGAAACATTACCTGTTAAAGTGTCTTCAACAATAACATTAAGCCTGTTGTTTTTATTCTTCCAGATATCAGCTACTTTTCCACGTGTAAAAATAACTCCAGCTTCCTGGTTTCGCCAATAAAGCTCTTCATAACCTTTACCAGTTGCTCTAATATCTGTGTAATAAATGTGAACATCAATACTCAGCATTTTTTTTAAGACGTAAGCCTGTTTCATTGCGTACATGCAGCAGATGCGACTGCAGTATGGAACATGATTTTTATCTCTGGAACCAGCGCAAAGAAGTATTGCAATTTTTTTTACGTTATTACCAGTCATTGTTACGTTACCCTCTGTTGGTCCTGAAGCTGAGGTTAACCGTTCCAATTCCATCATCGAAATTACATTATCATAGATTCCATATCCATAATTTGTAAGTCTTTTTGCATCATAAAGTTCATAGCCAGTTGCCATTATAATAGCGCCTACATGTAAATCGATTATTTCGGGTTGTTGTTCGAAGTTTATGGCTTGTCTGGTACAGGCTTGAAAGCATTTATCGCAAGCTAAAGTATCTGATTTGAAACAGAGGTCTCTGTCAATTATGTAAGTTGCAGGAACAGCTTGGGGGAAGGGTACATAGATAGCATGTCTTACTGCCATTCCTTCCTCGAATTCATTTGGAACAATTACTGGACAAACATCGACACAGTCATTGCAACTTGTACACTCCTTTATGACGTATCGAGGTTTTTTTAAAATTTTTACATTGAAATTTCCTGGACGTCCAGTTATATCCAACACTTCTGAATATGCAAGTAAATTCACGTTGAGGTTTCTTCCAATCTCAGCCATCTTTGGTGCAAGAATACATTGAGCGCAGTCGAGAGTTGGAAAGACCTTTGTTAGTTTTGACATATTTCCACCTATGCTAGGGTTTTTCTCTACAAGATGAACCTTAAAATCTAGATTACTAAGTTGAAGAGCTGAAGTTATTCCGGCTATACCGCCTCCAATAATAAGAATATCACGTGAACCTTTTTCACTTATAGTTTCTAAAGGTTCAAGCTCTAGACTTCTCTCATAGCTACCTCTAATTAGGTTTAGAGCCTTTTTTGTAGCTATTATAGAGGCTTGTGGACCATGAATCCAAGAGCAATGTTCTCGAATGTTTACAAATTCTAGCATATATTGGTTTAAACCTGCAAAATCTAAAACATTTTTAAAAGTTGTAAGGTGCATTCTAGGAGTACAGCAAGCAACTATAATTCTATCTACATTCTTCTCTTTAATCGTTTTAATTATCATTTCCTGAGCGGGTTGAGAGCATAAATATTTGTTCTGTTCTGCTACAATAACTTTATCCCAATTTTTAATTTGATCATGTATTGTAGATAAATTAATGACGTCACTAATATTTCCACCACACTCACAAAGAAAGATACCTATTCTTTGCAGCTTATTTTCCATTCACTGATATCTCCGTTTCCTAGTATATATGTGGAAGATGATATACAAGAAAAAATACTTAAACCTTATATTCTTATTTTAGCAGATCGTTATGTTGGAAATGAATCTGCAAGAATTAGTTGAGAAACATAAGCTACTTGAATGCATTCACTGCGGAATGTGTTCAGGAGGTTGTCCTGTTTCGAGAAAGACTAACTTGAATGTTAGAAAGTATATGCGAGAGGTTGCAGTTTATAACGAAGAAATTAAACCGCCACAGAATGAACTGTGGAGTTGTACAACCTGTGCTTCATGTGGAATACGATGTCCTAAGGACATTAATCCTTACGAGTTTTTAATAGATATCCGCAGTTTGGAAGTTGAAAAAGGGAGAATTGCACCCACGATTCGAGATGCATTAGAAACTATCTTTAACAATGGTAATCCTTGGGGGAGAATAAGAAGTCAAAGATCTGAATGGACTCGAGAATTAAATGTTAAACATATTTCACAAGGTGCTGACACCCTATATTATGTTGGTTGTACATCTGCGTACGATCCTCAAGTCCAAAACGTACCAAAAAGCCTTGTCAAATGTTTGAATAAAGCTAAAGTAGACTTTGGAATTTTAGGCGATGAAGAAAACTGTTGCGGAAGTGAAGTTTATGGAATGGGAGAAAAAGGTTTATTTGAAGTTTTGATCGAAGAAAACATGAAGCATTTCGTCAAGTATGGTATAAAGAATGTTATTGTGAATTGTCCACACGCTTATAATACTTTTAAAAATCGATATGGACAAACTTCATTTAAAATACAACATCACACTCAATTACTTGCTACTTTAATTGAAAATGAAAAAATATCCTTCTCTAAAGAACTAAATAAGAAGGTCATCTATCATGATCCATGTTTTTTAGGTAAACAGAACGGTATCTACGATGAACCTCGTAAAATAATCGAAAGTATACCCGGTGTAGAATTATTAGAATTCGACCGTTCAAGAGACCGAAGTCTCTGCTGTGAAGGAGGAGGTGGAAGAATGTGGATCGATATCCCTGGAGAGCGTCTTGCAGAAATCCGTGTCAGAAATGCTGTTGAATATGGGGCAGAAATATTGGCTGTATCATGTCCATTCTGTCTCTTAACATTTGAAGATGCAATTAAGACAACAGGTCTCGAAAAGAAAATATGTGTAATGGATGTAGCAGAATTGGTTTCACTCACACTATAAAGATAGCATATTTTTGGATAATTACAGTATTTCACTTAAATTACTTTCATAATTTTACTTATACACTTAAAAACTTGGAATATTACATAAAATAGCTCACATACAACAATCGGGATGTAGGTTTTTGAAGAAAAAAGTTGGTATAGATGATTTGGCAGTGTATATTCCCAAACTTTACCTCGATGCAGAAGAATTAGCAAAGGCTCGAGGGATCGATCCCGGTAAGATCACGAAGGGGCTTGGAATAGAGAAAATGTCTATTCCTGATGCACATGAAGATGCTGCAACTATGGCTGCAATGGCGGCTCTGCAACTGATGAAGAAAAATAATCTTAATCCAAAAGATATAGATTTCATCCATGTCGCGACTGAAACAGGTCCAGATGCTGCAAAACCAATATCATGTTATGTCCAAGGTATGTTAGAGCAAGTATATGGGGAAAGATGTTTAGATCATATAGGGGCACCAGAGACTAAATTTGCTTGTGTGGGAGCGACATATGCTTTGATAGATCGGTTAGCATATATCGCTTCAGGATGGAATAAACGTAAATATGCTATTGTCATAGCTACAGACATTGCAAAATATGATCTATATTCTTCAGGTGAGTCAACTCAAGGAGCAGCTGCAGTTGCGTTACTTTTAAAAGAAAATCCTCGTCTTTTAGCTTATGAACCTGAATTTACTGGTTTTGGGACAGTAGATGATAGGGACTTTTATAGACCCATTGAGAGAACTACAGCTGTTGTTGATGGACAATATTCTATTGGATGTTATCTTCGAAATATGAGAATCGCGACCGATATGTATAAAAATAATTTAATAAAATTTAACATAATCAAATCAGATCAAGAAAACTTGAGCGATAAACTTGATTTAATATCATTTCACTCTCCTTTTCCAAAAATGGTTCAGTACGCTTTTGCCTCATTTTTAATACATGATTGGAGACGTTTCCCAAGATGGGATAATATTTTATCTAAGATAGGACCCGAACCTCCTAGAAAAGGCTTAACAAATGTAGAGTTTTATGTATCTAAAGATTACAAACGATTTAGAAGCCGTTTTTCAAAAATAGAGGAGTTTAGAGATGAATATAATGCGAAAGTTGCAAATTCATTGATTGCCTTAAAGCTCATCGGTAATTCTTATACAGCTTCTGTATGGTTATGTATGGCAAGTCACTTTGGGAATGGAAGAGACAATTTAGACGATAAAAGATTGGGCGTATGTTCCTATGGTAGTGGAAGTAGCGCGATAGCGTGCAGTTTCATTATTCAACCAGAATATAAAGAAGTAATTAAAAAAATAGAATTAATGAGAAATCTTTCTCGTAGGAAAAGGATATCCATGGAAGTGTATGAGGATTTACATGAAGGAAGATTCAAAACAGATGAAAGTGTTATATCTCCTAAGAAAGAATTCGCTTTAGACTATATTGGTAAAGAGGATAAAAACGTAGGTTACAGATATTATAAATATATTGAGTAACATTCGTTGATTAAACGATGGGATAAATTGATTAACTTACCTTTTTAAAAAAAGGTAGATTGTTTTAGTTGTAGCATTTATTGTTTTACTGGTGGGATAGAACACCCTCCAGAAAGGCGGATTGTCTAAGTACGGTGATCTGAATTTTTTTCTATATTAATGACTTTGGTTGAGAAGTACATATCTCTTAAATCTTTTATATAAAGAATAACCAAAGAATCAATTAGGAGATAAGTTGTGGGTAGATTAGAAAATAAAATTGCTATAGTTACTGGAGGGGCGAAAGGAATAGGCAGAGGTATAGCGTTATCTTTTGCAAAAGAAGGAGCTGATGTAACTATCGCAGATATAAATATTGAGTTAGCTGAAAATACTGCTGAAGAAATTAGAGCTTTGGGTCGTCAAGTAATGATTGTAAAAACTGATGTCAGGAAAGAAAAAGAAGTTAATGAGATGGTTAGGAAGACTCTTGAGAAATTTGGAAAGATCGATATCCTTGTAAATAACGCGGGGACTATTGCGCCCAGTCACATTGATAATGTGCATGCGAGTGCTTTGGAGTGGAAAGAAGATGAGTGGGATGTAACATTAGACACTAATTTGAAGGGGACTTTTTTTTGCTGTAAGTTTGTGATTCCTCTTATGAAGAAACAAAAGAGCGGAAAAATAGTCAACATTTCATCAAGTGCTGGTAGGAGAAGGCGAAGAAGCGGGTCGTTGGCTCACTATGCGGCCTCTAAAGCTGCAGTTATAAATTACACTGAAAGCATTGCAGCTGTTTTAGGGGAATATGGGATTACAGCTAATGCGATTTGTCCCTATTTTATTTGGACAGATCTATGGAAAGCTGGAGTTGGGGGGGAGCAAAATAAAGTGAGATTTGATAAAATTGTGCAGTCATCATTGTTAAAAAGGGCTACTACTCCTGAAAATATTGGTGCCTTAGCAGTATTTTTAGCGTCGGAAGATGCCGATGATATCACGGCACAAGTGATTGATATAGGATAGTTTAGTTCAAATATTTTTCTCGAAAGTAAGGAGTCGAAGAAATATGAAAGTGGCTATTCTTGAAGATGCAAATAAGTTTGTAATAAAAGAAGTGCCTAAGCCCGAACTTGGTCCATGTAGTGTAGTTATAAGAATTCGTTATTGTTCAATATGTGGATCAGATATTCACATGTACAAGTGGGGACCTAAACCTCAAGACCCTTCAGAGGTAAAGTTGGTTAGTTTTCTTGACAGTGTGTTGGGGTTTCCAGCTTATTTTCTGTTAGGACATCAGATATCTGGGAACATAGTAGAGATAGGCCCTGAAGTAGAGGGATACAACATAGGAGATCGTGTTACGGCTAGAACTCGTGGAGCATATGCAGATTTCATAATATCAGAGGAATCTCAAGTGTATCATCTTCCAGATGAAGTATCCTATGAACAAGCAGCTTTTGTTGAACCGGTATCAGTAGCTGTAAGTGCTGTTAGGCGATCGAGGTTTAAATTAGGGGATGTTGTGGTAATTTTAGGTGCAGGACCTATTGGATTATTTACTTTACAATGTGCCAGAGCTGCAGGAGTTGGGAGAGTATATGTTTCAGAGATATCTGAATTGAGACTTAAAAAAGCAAAAGAATTAGGTGCTGATGAGGTTATTAATGCAAAGAAGGTTGATGTTGTCAAGAGGATTAATGAGATAACAGGAGGTTTAGGTCCTGATGTCGTTTTTGAGTGTGCTGGTAAACCCGAGACGATGTGGCAGATGCTCAATATGCTTCCGAGGCATGGTAAAGGAGTTATCGTTGCAGTCTATGAGAAGCCTTTTGAGATCGATCCTAACCGTATTATGATGAAGAATCTAGATATTGTCGGGATTCTTCCAACTCGTCGTGAAGGGGGACGGGATCAGTTTAAGATGGCTATAGCCTTAATCAAAACAGGAAAGGTTAGAGTAGATCCAATGATAACAGCAACCTATTCACTGAATAAGATAAATGAGGCTTTTATTAGCTTGATTAAGGGTGAACAATTGGGAGTTTTGATTAAACCTTGAATTTAAGGTAATGAAGTTTAATTTGAGTGAACAAATTAAATAGAAGTTTAAACATATAGAAGTTCTTGTGGAGATTTAAATGGTTCAGGAAAATATTGAAAAAGATATTTTAATCAAGATGTATAAGCTGATGGTGACTTCGAGGTTCTGGGATAATAATATTGATGACATGCATGCAAAGAAGCAAATGATTGGAATGTCACCCCATTCTGGCCAAGGCCAAGAGGCAATAGGCGTTGGCGGATGCTTAGCCCTTAAAGAAGAAGATTATATGGTTCCTTCTCACCGTGGATGTGCTCATGCCATCACAAAGGGCTTATCATTAAGGAAATTAACTGCTGAATATCTTGGTAAAGCTACTGGTATTTCTAAAGGAAAAGGTGGCGCACATATTTGTGATCCTACACACAATATTCTAGGTGTTAGTGGTATTATTGGAGGAGCACTTCTTATAGCCACAGGTGTAGGATGGTCAATAAAAATAAGGAAAACTAAACAGGTTGTAATGGATTTCTTTGGAGATGGTATGGCTGGTCAAGCTAGCTTTTATCCAGCTCTGAATCTCTCAGCAGCATGGAAACTTCCAATTATATGGATGTGCGAAAATAACAGAGTCCAACAATTTACGCATTTTGAAGATGTAATGGGAATGAAAAACATCGCAGATATGGGTAAACCCTTTGGAATGTCAAGTATAATAGTGGATGGGAATGATGTTAGGGCAGTATATAATGCTGCTCAAAACGCGGTTAATAGAGCAAGAAAGGGAGAAGGCCCGTCACTGATCGAGTGTAAAACGTATAGATGGAGACCTCACTATGAAGGTGCCCCAGAGACAAGAACAATAGAAGAGCTTTTGGAAATGAAGAAGAAATGTCCTATTAAAAAATTAAGAGCTTACATCATACAAAATAATGTCATAACAGAGAAAGAAGCTATAAAAATAGATGAAAACATAATGTTGGAAATTAAAGACGCTGCTAAATTTGCATTGGAAAGTCCTTGGCCAAAGCCTGAAGAGTTATTCGAGGATGTTTATGTGTAAATGGATGGTGCATGTATATGTCTGAAAAATTGATAAATGTGGGCGATGCGATTCATGATGCCCTAGTTGAGGAGATGAGGAGAGACCCAAGTGTTGTTATTTTAGGTGAGAGTATTCAACGTGCTGCCTCGTTCGGTATTACAAGAGGATTATTAACAGAATTTGGGTATAATAGAGTCTGGGACACACCAATCGCGGAAAATGCTATTGCAGGATTAGCCTTAGGTGCAGCTTTAACAGGGTTAAGACCCATTCCAATTATTATGATAGGGGATTTTCTTCCCTACGCTATGGAGATGATATGTAACGAGATAGCCAAGTACAGGTATATGTTTGGAGGAAACTTCAAAGTACCTATAACTATTAGAGTGGGAGCTCAAGGTGCTGGAGCAAGTCTCGCTGCTCAACATTCTCAATGTCTTGAAGCTTGGTTTATCCACGTTCCCGGATTAAAAGTAGTATATGCATCAACACCGTATGATGCTAAA
>DAOVAG010000185.1 GCA_030671165.1 Candidatus Bathyarchaeota archaeon
CAGAAGATAATGAATAAATATGAAAAATTGTTAAATGATACTACAAATCAACGATCATTATTATTACATGATATTCATAAAGTGGAAGAAGTCGTATCTAAAATCGATAAAGAAATTATACGGCTCTCACTTATCAGTGCAGCTACCTTTCGGAAAGCACTTAAAGGTGATGTTACAGCATTAATTCAAGTCGCCCAATATCTGAAGGGAACCTTTACAGAATGGGAGGAGATACCAAAATGGTTAAAGTACGCAGAGAAAATCGTAAACCAAGCATGATAGATCGGATAATTCAGCTTCTTTTCGGTCTGAAGATAAGGGAAGCACAGTTAAAATTTGTCGTTGACATGAATGAAGATAGACACGTAATTGAGGTGTACCTTGTTACCTCAGATGGTAACATTAAAATCGTTAATCCTCAGAATGTATGGAGCTACGGTTCCGTGATTACTATTGGAAACAGGCAATATACTTTATCTAAAGATAGCTTTGAGACTCTTCAAGCCATTCGCGTTCGAAACCCCAAAGTATTACCTGATGGACGATTGATTATTGATGTGTTTCCTCCACTCCTTAAATATCTCCGGAAAAAGGAAAATGTAGAAGAGAAAGAGGCGTCTCAACGTCTTAAAATCTATGATTCACCAGCTTATGCTGCAGAAATTGACTTTAATCCTAATAGTGGGCTCTTAGTCAAGACAGGTTATAAAGACCCTGAATCATCCAAGTTCATTTCCAATAAAGAACTGGAACCATCAGTAGGAGGATACTCTAAGCGAGGGGACAGCTATTTCCATATACCCATTGAGAAGGATCCTGAGATCAAGAAATGGTCTGATGTTGAATTGAAAAGGATTCCTCTGGATAATATTCCTGAGTTCTTCAAGAGAGATCTTGTCATGCTACGATCCAAGTTTGACGCAGTCCTTACAGATCAGGCTGCTTTAATAAAAGTTATCAATACCAAACCTATGTCGATAGTAAAAGTAGCTTCTGGTGAACCTGGATGGTTAGACTTCAAAGTAGAATACAAAACGGGTAAATGGTTTCTTCCACACCACAAAATAGTAGATACAACCAAAACCCATAAACAAGTGAACGAAAATACTTGGGTGAAAATTGATAAACAGAAGATTAACAATGTTCAAAAAGAATTGGATAACTTGGATGTCAACCAAACAGAGAGAGGATATCGAGCTAATATACATCGATTCATGTCACTTGAAGATTTCATAAACAAGATCGGTGGTAAGAAAGAACTATCAACAGAATACCAACACTTTCTAGAACAAGTAAAGGGCTTCAAATCCAACCCAACATACAAGTTACCGCGACATATAGAGAAGGACTTGTCTAAGAGTGGAATCAATTTGAGACCATATCAAAGAGCGGGGATTCATTGGCTTAACTGGTTAACATCCCACTATCTACACGGTATCTTAGCTGACGATATGGGTCTTGGAAAGACCATCCAAACGATTGCAGCCATGCGTATGAAATATGAGGAAAGTGGAAGTATGTCTCATTCACTAGTGATTTCGCCAAAATCAGTGATAAGACATTGGTATAGAGAGATAAAGCGAGTCTTCCCCCAAATAACCACACATGAATATCGAGGAGCGAATAGGAACAAACAGCTCTTATATTCACCAAGAATGAGAATCTTCCTCACATCTTATGACACTGTAACAAGAGACATCGATATACTAAAGACCATACCTTTCCTTTTTGTAGTTCTCGACGAGGGAACAAAAATTAAAAACCCTGAAATAAAAAGAACCATAGCTATTAAACAACTCAATGCAGCTCACCGAATCTCCTTAAGCGGTACACCTATTGAGAACAGACCTGCTGAGCTCTGGTCCATATTCGACTTCTTAATGAAAGGACACCTCGGAACTTATCGAAACTTTATCACAAAATTTGAAAAACCAATTCTTAAAGGGGACATTTCCAGTCCAGCTGAGTTAGCTAAACGTATTCACCCATTCACCCTCAGAAGACTAAAAGAAGACGTGGCTAAAGACCTCCCAGAGAAAATTCAGATGGATGAATGGTGCAACTTAACTGAAGAACAGAAAACCCTCTACAGTCAGATTCAAAATTTAGGAATCAAACCTATTAGAGACGCTCTTCAAAAAGGAAAGACTGTAAATTACGGAAGCTCAATCTTCCCTTTGATCACTAAACTCAAACAAGTATGCAACCATCCATCACTAGTTACAGATAAGACAGAACCACTACTCGGTAGATCTGAAAAATTTGACCTCGTTATTAAAAAAATAATTGAATTCAAAGAAAAAAAGGAGAATACCGTTCTATTCAGCCACTTCTTAGGCACCCTCGACTTATTCGAAAAATACTTCAATAATGAAGGAATAAAATTCATCAGAATAGACGGATCTACACAGAAAAGACAAATGTTAATTGATAGATTCAATAAAGGAAGAGCTTCAGTTGCTCTCTGCAGCATTATAGCTTGCTGCCATGGAATAAATCTGACAAACGCAAATCACATTATACATGTAGATCGATGGTGGAACCCTGCAATTGAAGACCAAGCCACAGACCGCGTACATAGAATAGGTCAAACAAAGACTGTATACGTCCATAAGATACTTACATTAGGTACATTAGAAGAGAAAATAGCCACATTACTTGAAAGGAAGAGAAAAATCTCCGATAAGATCATAAACGCAGCTACCATGGGAGAGATGAAGTGGACTAAAAAAGAACTACTCAAAATTTTAGAGCCGATCTCAAATTAAAGTGTACTATTCAAGTCTCCGAATTATGTGGTATCCAAACTGGGTCTTTACGATAGGGGAAACTTGTCGTTTCTGAAGAGCAAAAGCTGCTGTTTCAAATTCTTTTACCATTTTGCCCCTTCCAAAGGTTCCTAAATC
>DAOVAG010000134.1 GCA_030671165.1 Candidatus Bathyarchaeota archaeon
AAAGTACCTATAACTATTAGAGTGGGAGCTCAAGGTGCTGGAGCAAGTCTCGCTGCTCAACATTCTCAATGTCTTGAAGCTTGGTTTATCCACGTTCCCGGATTAAAAGTAGTATATGCATCAACACCGTATGATGCTAAAGGTCTCTTAAAAGCGTCAATCAGAGATGATAACCCAGTTTTATTCTTTGAACATAAATTTCTAGGATCGATAACAGGAACTGTACCTACAGAGGACTATACTATTCCAATTGGTGTTGCTGATGTTAAGAGAGAAGGTGAAGATGTGACAATAGTTGCTTGGGCTTTTATGATGCACAAGGCGCTTAATGCAGCTGCAGAGCTTGAAAAGGAAGGGATAAGTGTAGAAGTCGTTGATCCACGAACCCTTTATCCACTTGATAAAGAAACAATTTTACAATCTGTTAAAAAGACAGGTAGGCTTATTATTGCAGAAGAAGCTCCTAAAACAGGGAGTATAGGCGCTGAAATATCGGCTATGGTCAATGAAGAAGGTTTTGATTATTTAGATGCTCCGATTATGCGCGTTGCGGCGCCACATACACCAATCCCATATTCAGCTGCTTTAGAAAAACTTTGGATACCAAATGTAGAAGATATCATTAATATGGCTAAAAAAATCGTTACATAATACGTATAAAGATGGTCAATGAAGATCATTGTTCGAGATATATTCAATAAATCGTGGTGATTTGACAATGATAACGAAAGTTGTTATGCCAATGCTTGGTTGGACTATGAAGGAAGGAACCATAGTAACATGGCTTAAAAAGGAAGGGGAAGAGGTAGAGAAAGGAGAACCTTTACTCGAAATAGAAACTGGGAAAGTATTAAAGGATATTGAATCTCCAGGAACTGGAATTTTGAGGAAAATTTTGATACCTGAAGAATCCACAGTACCTGTAACAGAAATTCTCGCAATAATAGCTGAACCTCAGGAAGACATACCTGATCTTCAAAATATGATTGAAAAAGCGAAGGTGCTTCTAGAATCACCAGAAGCTGTATCTGTCGAAAAAAGTGATGAGCGTGTAGTTAAGAAACATCCAGTTAAAATAAAAATTTCTCCAGCTGCAAAGAAAATTGCTGAAAAAAATAATATTGATTTTAATCGAATTACTGGTACAGGGCCAAATGGTAGGATAGTAAGAAAAGATGTTTTTGAAGTTATTGAAATGACAAAATACATGCCCAAGGTTAAGGAAGTCATACAGTTAACTGGAATTAGGAAAATGACGGCTGATCGTTTATCATTCAGTTATCGAACAGCAGTACATGTAACGATAACTATGGCTATGAATATGTTAGAAATGGTGAATCTTCGTCATAAACTTCTTCCTGAAATCGAAAATAAGGTGCAAAGTCGTGTTACTTATACAGATATGCTAGTAAAAGTTTTAGCTCAAACTTTGGAAGAATACCCTATTTTAAATTCGACGCTTGAAGATGAAGAAATTAAGATTTTGGAGAACATAAATATAGGTATAGCGGTTGATACTGGGATTGGATTAGTTGTCCCAGTTGTTCGTGAAGCAAATAAAAAGTCGTTAACTGAAATTGCATTATTAACGAAGAAACTCATAGAAAAAGCAAGGTCGGGTAATCTTGCTTTAAATGAAGCCACAGGTGGCACTTTTACTATTACAAACTTAGGTATGTTCGGTATAGACCAAGGGACTCCTATAATCAACCCACCTGAAATCGCAATTTTGGGAGTGGGAAGAATCGCTGAGAAACCTGTAGTTATTGATGGAAGAGTTGAAATTAGACCCATGATGAACATCACTTTATCTTTCGATCATAGAGTTATCGATGGAGCGTTAGCAGCACGATTCTTGCAAAATATGAAACAAAAAATAGAGAAACCTTATGAAGTTTTCAAGATCAATTAATATTACAAAAGTTCCTCGATTTACTATAAGATGACAGGTTTTAGAGTTTTCATATTTTCCCAATTTTTCCGTTTCACAATTAAGATAATGATTCAAATATTTTGGTAAGTTATTGATCAAAGAAACGGATTATGATATGAACGGAAAATTTCTATCGTTAAGTATTGTTTTTTTCATATTATCAAAAGTCTAGTAATAGATTAAGTGTATTGTTCTCTCATATATGGCAATATATGATTACCCCAAAATTTGTATTGAGCCTCTCTGTATTTCTCTGAGACAAAAGCCACTATTACAAAATAATTAACGCCTGATTTAATCCATTTTTCAAGTTTTTCTATACAGCTTGCGGGTGAACCCCAAATATATCGTTGTTCAATCATTTCGAAAGAAACATGTTCTTGAGCATATTCAATAATTTGTGTTATCATTTTTTGTGAATATGAAAATTTTTGGAAAGAGAAATTATGTGAAATTTTTAAACCGGGCTGATCTAATCCATTAACATCAAATAATGAGAAAACTTTTGCAGGAAGTTCTAAAATACGTCTAGCTTTGTCATCATTTTCTGCTACAACAGAGTATAATAAGATACCTCGTTCTAAAGCGGAATTTTTTCTGACTTGTTTTCTGACTTTAAGAATGTTTTTTAAATCGTTTTCATAGTTTTTTCTGACTAGAGGTAACCAACCATCTGCAAGTTTAGCAGTCATATTCATTGTTCTAGGTGAATTCGCAGCTATCCAAACCGGAGGATATGGCTTCTGAATCGGTTTTGGATCAATAAAAGCTCCTTTTAGTTTAAAGAACTCACCATCGAAATCAACTTTTTTTTCAGTCCATAGCTTTATCATTAATCTAATGGCTTCGTCCATACGCGAGACGGGTTTATCCCATGGAATTCCAAAAGGCACAATACTCATTGCTTCTCCTGAGCCTATTGCCGTAATCACTCTTCCCTTTGATATATGATCAAGGGTTGAAATTGTTTGTGCTAAGATTGCTGGATGTCTCGTTTGGATGTTGGTAACTGATGTTCCGAGACGTACTTTCTTGGTTATCATAGCTAGAGAAGCTAGTGTAGAATAAGCTTCTAGTGCATCAAGACGTTTTAAACCCATTCCAACAATATGATCAGCCATCCAGATAGAATCAAAGTTATATTTTTCACTCATCTTTGCACATTTCAATATTTCTTCCCAAGGATGAAACGGCATGGTGATTCCAAAGCGAAGCCCATTTGTTTCCAAATAAGTCACATCGATAAAAATATCTTTCAAGAATGTAAATATCATCTATAATTATTAACCCTTCACCTATAAACTTCCAAGATGTGTGATGATTTCACCTGTATCACTTCTAAAAAGATTCATATAAAAAATTGTGCAATATAGTTTTCTCAAGACGTTAATGTGACAGGGACATTATAATGGAAACTTTGGGTTCAATAATTGTAAATGAAAAAGAGATTATCACTTGAATTTGATGAGTCTTAATTTAAAGAAGAGGCATAAGAATTGGACAAATCATTGAAAGCATAATCATTGTATATATATGTCTTATTTAGGAAAATTTTTTAAGAAAAAATATAGAAATCGATGGATTGTACATCCTCACAAAATTGTTTTTTAAGTTGATAATGTATCAAGTTTAAAGTAATATCTGGACC
>DAOVAG010000092.1 GCA_030671165.1 Candidatus Bathyarchaeota archaeon
GAAGCTCATCTCAACCAGTTTATGGCTTACGAGTATTTTAGATGGGATATCTTTTCTCTTAAAATATGTCTGTTCTATAAAAACTGTTAAAACTTTGGAAAGAGAATCTCCAGTTGGTACAGTTACAAGAAATTGTTCTCCACCAATTAAATTTCCACCTCTTATAAAAATTAACTGAATACAAGCTTTCTTCTCATTTAATACAGCTCCGATCACATCCATATTTCCCGTGATAATTCTTGAAACTCTCTGTCTTTGATTCAATCTCCGAACTGCATTTAATCTATCTCTTACTAACACCGCCCTCTCGAATTCAAGGTTATTTGCTAGAAGGTTCATTTCCTCGTTAAGTTTTTCTTCTAACGTAGTTATGTTGCCTTCAAGAAACAAACAAAGTTGATTCACTGACTTTAAATATTCATCCCTCTCAATTTTTTTTGCACAGGGAGCAGAGCACATTCCTATGTGATAATTTAAACACGGGATTCTCATTTTTTTATACGAAATAACCTCCTTGCAATTCCGTACCCCAAAAAGCCTTTGAGCGTAACGAGCCACTCTCCGTATTCCCCAAGCACTAACATAAGGTCCAAAATATCGTGATTCATCTTCTACCAGTTCCCGCGTAATATAGATTGCAGGATAATCATCTTGCAGTGTAATTTTTAATGATGGATAGGATTTATCATCTTTAAATCGAATATTATATGGTGGAGAATACTGTTTAATCAGATTATTTTCGAGGATAAGCGCTTCTGTTTCATTTTTTGTTATTAAAAACTCAATATTGACCGTTTTTTCTTTTATCTTTCCCTCTTTTAACGCTAGTGTTTCGGGAATAAAATAGCCACTCACTCTATTCTTGAGAGATAAAGCTTTTCCGACATAAAGAACATTATTTTCTTGATCTTTAAAAATGTAAACTCCAACTTTATCTGGAATACTCTTCAAGAGATTTTTATTAATTGTCATACACTAAGACCTCATTGAGGTATTTTCCCGTGTATGACGCGACTACTTGTGTGATCTCTTCTGGTGTTCCTTGGGCTATTATTTCTCCTCCTCTGTCTCCCCCTTCCGGCCCGAGATCAATTATATAATCAGCACTTTTTACCACATCTAAGTTATGTTCAATCACAATTATGGTGTTTCCGTTATCAACTAATCTATTCAATACGTCAAGTAATTTCTGAATGTCAATGAAGTGAAGGCCTGTTGTTGGCTCATCTAGAATATATAGTGTCTTTCCCGTACTCATTTTACCTAGCTCTTTTGAAAGTTTTACTCGCTGCGCTTCTCCTCCCGATAACGTTGGTGCCGGCTGACCAAGTTTCATGTAGCCTAATCCCACATCGAAGAGCGTTTGTAGTTTTCTCTTAATCTTCGGTATATTATTGAAGAAGTGTAGACCTTCCTCAATTGTCATTTCTAGAACATCAGAAATATTTTTTCCTTTATACTTTACTTCAAGAGTTTCCGTATTATAGCGTATTCCTTTACAAACATCGCATCTAACGTACATATCTGGGAGAAAATGCATCTCAATTAGCGTGCTTCCTACACCTTTACACGATTCACATCTCCCCCCCTTAACATTGAAGCTGAATCTTCCAAGTAAATACCCCCTTTTTCGTGCTTCAGGTAACTTGGAAAAAAGTTCCCGTATTGGAGTAAAGACATTAGTGTATGTTGCTGGATTGGACCTTGGTGTTCGTCCAATAGGTGCTTGATCGATGATAATGACTTTGTCGATGTTATCTAATCCTTTTATATCATCATGGTCCCCCGGAGTCTCTTTTGATCTGTAAAACGTCCTCGCTAGAGCTCGATACAAAATATCATTTACAAGTGTACTCTTTCCTGACCCTGAAACTCCTGTGATACATACAAATAAGCCGAGAGGAATTGACACATCTATATTTTTTAAATTATGTTCTCGAGCACCTTTTATAACCAGATATTCATTCCTTGGATTTCTTCTTCTCTTTGGTGTTTTAATCCATAGTTTATGATCGAGATAAGCACCTGTCAAAGAATTTTTCGCCTTAATGATCTCATCAAGCGGACCTGCAACAACAATTTCTCCACCATGTTCTCCAGCTCCAGGACCCATATCGATAATATAGTCGGCTATACGAATGGTTCTCTCGTCATGTTCAATTACGATTACTGTATTGCCTAGATTCTTCAATTCAACAAGGATTCGAAGCAATCTTCCAAGATCTCTTTGATGTAAGCCTATGCTGGGTTCGTCTAAAATATAGAGCACACCACATAATTTTGAACCGATCTGTGTTGCTAATTGTATTCGTTGAGCTTCTCCACTTGAAAGTGTATTTGCTGTCCTATCTATCGTGAGGTAGTCAAGACCAACATCAGCAATAAAATTTAAACGAGCCTGAATTTCCTTCAGAATCTGTTTTGCAATGATTTTTTTCTTAGCCGTCAGCTTTAAGGTCTTAAAAAATGTAATAATCTCTTTCACTGACATTTTCGTAAGTTCTGCAGCGTTTTTTTCTCCAATTCTAACAGCTAAACTCTCCTTTTTCAATCTCTCTCCTTTACAGAGTGGACATTTTCTCTTATTCATATATCTCTCAATTTCTCGTCGAATGTAACTTGATCTTGTTTCAATGAATCTTCTTTCAAGACGAGGAATTACCCCCTCAAAAGGACGTTGAACCTCATAGAGATATTTTTGTTCTGAATTCTTTCCTTCGAATCTAAAAAATACTGTATCTTTTCCTGTTCCATACAGAATTATCTTTTGATGTTTTTCAGATATCTTATTAAAAGGGATATTCAGATCAAAATTATATTGTTTTGCAACCTCTTTCAACGTCTTAAAAGACCAAGAGTTAGTGCTTTTTGGAAATGACTTTATAGCTCCATCGTTTATTGATATATTTTTATTTGGGACGATTAAGTAGGGGTCTATATGTAGGGTGGTTCCTAATCCACTACATTCAGGACAAGCACCATATGGGCTATTAAATGAAAACATCCTCGGGGTTAATTCCTCATAGCTTATACCACACTCCATACATGAAAAATGTTCGCTGAAAAGTTGCTCTTCTCCGTTGACTATTTTTATTAGAATCAATCCTTGCCCAAGTTTTAATCCCTGCTCAATGCTTTCTACCAGTCTACTTCGCTCATGCTTTTCCACCTTCAACTGATCGATAAGGATTTCGATGGTGTGTTTTTTATATCTTTCAAGGTTTATATTCTCGTTTAAATCTCTAATCTCTCCATCGATTCTTCCTTGGGCAAATCCTTGTTTCAATAAATCGCTCAAAGTTTTTCTATATTCGCCCTTTCTACCTCTAATCACGGGGGCAAAAATGAGGAGTTCAGTCCCTTTATTTAACGCCATAATATGTTCTATAATTTGATCAATGGATTGTCTTTGTATTCTTCGTCCACAACGGAAACAATATACTGTCCCTATTTTTGCATATAACACTCTTAGATAATCATAGATTTCAGTTATTGTCCCAACTGTAGATCTTGGGTTATGCCCTGGTGCTTTTTGTTGAATAGCTATCGCAGGAGATAAACCTTCTATAGCTTCTACGTCTGGTTTTTCTTTTTGTTCTAAGAATTGACGAGCATATGTTGACAGAGATTCGATATATCTTCTCTGTCCTTCAGCAAATATTGTGTTAAAAGCTAAGCTTGATTTTCCACTTCCACTGACCCCTGTTATTACCACCAGTTTATTTCGAGGTATTTCAACGTCTATATTCTTTAGATTGTGCTCCTTTGCACCTTTAATGATGATTTTATTCTGGGCCATTTACTTATCACATTTTTAATTATTGTTAATGGATTTGTTTACTGTCAATGGATCTTTTTAATTCGAATATTCTATCTCGAAGAATAGCTGCCCTTTCAAACTCGAGGTTATGTGCTGCTCTTTTCATCGCTTCTTCCAATTCAATAATTATTAACGGTAGGTCCGTCTCAGGAAGGCCACTAATTAATACTCTTTCTTCTTCTCTTTTCGGAAGTCTATCGATTATGTCCGTGATGTTTTTCTCAATCGTTCTTGGTACTATTCCATGTTTGATATTATATTTGAGTTGTATCTTCCTTCTACGGTTAGTCTCCTCAACCGCTTTCTTTATTGATTTTGTAAGCTTATTGGCGTAAAGAATTACTTCCCCTCTAATATTTCTCGCTGCTCTACCCATGGTTTGTATAAGTGCGGTTTCGTTTCTTAGAAAACCTTCTTTGTCTGCATCTAAAATTGCTACTAAAGAAACTTCGGGGAGGTCTAGGCCTTCTCTTAATAAGTTAATTCCAACTATTGTATCTATCTTGCCTAACCTCAATCTTCTCAATATTTCAATCCTCTTCAAAGTTTTAATGTCTGAATGCATATATTCAGCTCTAATTCCATTCTCAATCAAGTATTCTGTTAAATCCTCTGCCATTCGTTTAGTTAGCGTTGTGACCAAGACTCTTTCATTCATCTTCTCTCGCAGTTTTATTTCATTTATTAGGTCATCCATCTGATTCTCAGTTGCTCTAATAACTACTTGGGGGTCAACCAATCCTGTAGGTCTAATTATCTGTTCTATAACCGGAGTATTCTTCCTAAATTCATAAACTCC
>DAOVAG010000053.1 GCA_030671165.1 Candidatus Bathyarchaeota archaeon
AATCAAAGTAATGCAGTTAAACGATAAACCTGTAGATTTATCGCATGCAGCAATTGAAAGTCTGGGAAAAGCCTTTCTACTTCCTTTAGACTGCATCATTGGATGGCTCCTATATCCTAAGAAAAAACAGAGGCTATTCAATTATATCTCAGAAACGATAATTGTAAGAATTTCCAGGTCCTAAGGGATATGCTAGTCTAAATATAACTGATTAAGTAAATTATGACTATAAATGAGCCACATATTGTCCTTGGTATTGGTGGTGACGTCGGTAACGTACTCGTTTGAGGATTAGTAATCCTTCGGAAAAGAGGCCCGTTGTGTGAACGGCAGTGGGCGGTAAATATTCCTGAGGGGATTGATGTTGTAAATGGTGATGTGATGGATCATGCTAGAATATATTGGTTTTGTCATGGGGCAAATGTTGTTTATTATGAGTCAACGTACCCTGCACTGATTGGTTTGGTTATTCCTACCTACTAGGGGTGGGATCACTGAGGGTGTGAAGCTGGTTTACTCTGATAATTTTTACATGTATGGTTATGTATCAGGACAAATTAATGAAAATCTATACCATTGGGTTACTTGACGTAAGGGTCGCACTCGGGCTTAAATGGATGGAACGGTTATGGAAGTGAATAATGTCGGAAAAGTTAGGGTTACCCTCGGATGCATTTCAGATTATTTTGGTATACACCCTTTAGTTTCACAATACTTAGTCAGGTCAGTGTTGGCATGTGCAGTGGTTACAGTATCTGGTAATTTAGCGATAAATTTTTAACCTTTTTTTCCATCAAAAGTAATAGTTGAAACTGTACATTCAATATTTTTTATAAAGAAAGAGTTTATATCTAAAGAAGTATTTTTTAGGTTAAGTTAGATTGAAAGCTATAGTGATATTTCCGATTACGCGGGTTCACTCAATCATGAAGTGTCACCATAAAGTTAAAAAATGTAGTTAGACTGTCATGTGAGTTAAAAATAATTATCTTGAGTTGGAATATATGGGCATAAGAGACTTCTTTACATCTTTTAAGAGATTAACGAAAATTATTAAGAAACCTTCAAATCAAGAGATTTGGGCATCTATTAAAGTAAGTATTATCGGAATGACTATTATAGGAGCTATTGGTTTCGTAATAAAGTTCCTTGCTACTATGCTACAGTCAACTACGCCAACTCTCTAGAGGAGACTAATGTTAAATGGAAAAAAATAATCGTTTAGCGCCATCAATCTTTGTCGTAAAAACAGTTGCAGGTCAAGAAAAGAATGCAGCTGAACTTATTTATGTAAAGGTAAAAATAGATAACCTACCCGTATTATCTATCCTTGTCCCTGAAAGCCTCCGAGGGTATATCTTTGTCGAGACGATGGGATCTCATATCGTTGATCAAGCTATCTCTGGTATCAAAAATGTGAAATCTAAGATTTCAGGTAAGGTTCAGTATTCGGAGATAGAGAAATATCTAGTTGTGAAACCCATAATTGATGAAATTGAAGTGGGATATATAGTTGAGGTTACAGGTGGACCGTTTAAAGGAATGAAAGCTAAAATAACAAAAGTAAATAAAGTAAGATCTGAAGCAACTCTTGAACTATTAGAAGCAACATTTACGCTTCCTATTACTGTGCATGCAGACTACTTAAAAGTCGTTGATAAAAGCTGAAAATTAAAACCTTTGAATTTGATTATGGGGAATAAATGATGAATGCAAAGAAAATTGTAGAAATATTGGTCAATGGTGGCAATGCAACAGCTGGTCCACCTTTAGGTCCAGCTCTAGGTCCTCTCGGTCTCAATGTATTAGCTGTTGTAAAAAAAATTAATGAATTGACTGACGCTTACGTTGGAATGAAAGTTCCTGTAAAAGTTGAAGTTGATGTGGAAACTAAAACTTTCAATGTGAGCATTGGAACTCCGACAACTTCTGCATTACTTGTAAAAGAGTTAAATATTGCTAAAGGTTCTGGAACTCCAAATACTGAGAAAGTTGGTAACTTAACCATGGAACAATTAATACATATTACTAAATTAAAGCGGGAGCAGCTTTTCTCTAAAAATCTTAAAGCAGCAGTTAAAGAGATTCTTGGAAGTTGTGTTAGTGTAGGTGTAACTGTTAATGAGAAAGAACCAAAGGAAATTCAAAGAGAAATTGATGACGGTCTTTTTGATGATATCTTGAAAGAGTGACAATATTTTTCAAACTAAATTTTAAAAAAATAATATTTCTGAAGGGATAAAAAATGCCTGTTAAAAAAGAAGCTATCTTCAATGCAATTTCTGATATAAAGCAGAAATCAAAAAAGAGAAAATTTAGACAATCAATAGAATTAATCTTAAATCTTAAAGATATAAATCTGAAAAAACCTGAAAATCGAATAAATGAATTAGTTGAACTTCCACATCCTCCCGTAGAAAATATTCGGGTAACTGTTTTTGCTACAGGGGATTTAGCCTTAAGAGCAAGAAGTGCTGGTGTTTATAGAGTCCTAGAAAAGGATGCACTTGTTACTCTTGCAAATAATAAAAAAAATTCTAAAAAATTAGTAAAAGAAACCGACTTCTTCCTAGCTGAAACTACTCTAATGGCTCTTATTGGAAAATCTCTTGGACCTATCTTAGGTCCAAGAGGGAAGATGCCAACCCCAATACCGCCAACTGCACCTATCGAGACGATTATTGATCGGCATCAGAGATTAGTCAGGTTAAGAGTTAGAGATCAATTGGTAACACAATGTAGGGTAGGAACAGAGGATATGGCTGATGATTTACTCATTGATAATATTCAAGCTGTTTTTACAAGATTTGAGCAAAGACTGCCAAAGGGTTTTAAAAACATTAGGCGTGCTTATATCAAGACTTCAATGGGACCATCATCAAAAATAAAGTTATGAGGTGATATATATTGGTTTTAACTTTGGAAAGAGAGAGTGTAACGAAAAAAGCTAAAGATGTTGAAGAACTTGCTAAATTGATTAATACTTACTCTGTATTAGGAATCGCCGATTTATACAAAGTTAGAGCTATACAATTACAGGAATTAGCTAGAAGATTTAGATCTAAAATACAACTGAAAGTTACTAAAAATATTCTTTTAAAAATGGCTTTACGGGATTCCAAGAAAATTGGAATCGAGAAACTAATTGAGACCTTAAAAGGATCAAATATATTATTGCTTACCAATATGGACCCTTTCAAGCTCCTCCTTCTCCTTGAAAAAAGTAAAATGAAGATGGTCGCCAAAAAAGGAGACATTGCTCCTAATGACATTATTGTACCGGAAGGTAATACAGCTCTTCCTCCAGGTCCAGCTATCTCTGAGTTACATGATGTGGGTGTACGAACAAAAATCGATGGTGGAAGTGTTTGGGTACTTAGAGATACTGTTGTTACTAAGAAGGGAGAAGCTGTAACGTCTAAAGTTGCAAGTATTCTTCCTAAACTTGGAATCAAATCTCTTGAAGTTGGGCTTAAATTGGTCGCTGCTTATGACGACGGTTTAGTTATAACATCCAGTCAACTATTTCTTGATCTTAATGCAGTCAGAAGACAATTTGAAGAAGCTTTCAATAAAGCCTTTAATCTATCTCTTAGTGTCGTATACCCAACGAAAGAAACCTTAAACATCATCCTTTGGAGAGCAACTTCAAATGCCAGAAACCTCGCTATCAGCTCGGTACACTTCGCTCCTGAAGTAGCTCCTCAACTAATAGCAAAAGCATATTCTGATATGGCCACAGTTGCCATAACACTGTTAAAGATAAATAAAGAAGCTGTTCCAATGGAATTTCGTGTATAAAAAATATTTAAATTAGAGGAAAAGTTGAAAAGGAAGAGATTTACAAGTACTGTAGAATTAGTAATTAAAAGGAAAATTTTAAACAATTAGAGGTGAATAAGCATTGAAGTATATCTATGCAGCTCTACTACTCCATTCTTCAGGTAAAACTGTTGATGCAGAAGGTATTAAACAAGTTTTGAAAGCGTCAAATGTGGAAATTGATGAAGCAAGAGTTAAAGCGCTTGTCGCTTCACTCTCAGAAGTTGACATTGACGAGGCTATTAAAACATCACCAGGATTTGCCGCTACTCAATTAGTTCCAGCAACAGAAACCCCTATCGTAGAGGAGAAGAAAGAGAAAAAAGAAAAAGAGGAGAAAAAAGAAGAGGAAGCTGTAGCTGGTCTCGGAGCATTATTCGGATAGAAAAACTATATACTTCAAATATGGATATTTTTTGTTACTACCCATCTTTTGAGGTGTTCCTTCTCCAGGATAGTTCTGGTTTAATTGCGTGCTCTTCATCACGTCAGCTAATTGGTGTTGTTTCAGGTTATAACCGATAGACTGTGGTACTGTTCTGGTATTATATTTTTATTGTATAGATGTTTTACTAAAGTATACTTGAAAAAAGGTAAAGATGGATCGATTTTCATATATAAGTATTTTAATAATGTGAAAAGAAGGATTTGCTAGATGTTCCCTGAAAGTGCTTATAAACTCCCGTTTTTTCTTGAAAATGATTTCATTAGAAAGAAATGTACCTGTTGTAATAGTTATTTCTGGACTCAAAATCCTGATTTAGATAATTGTGGAGACGCTCCGTGTCAAGAGTATACCTTTATTGGGAAATCCCCAACAAGGAGAGGCTTCACTATTGAAGAACTAAGAGAAGCTTTCTTATCTTTCTTTGAAAAAAATAGCCACACAAGAATTAATCATTACCCTGTAATTGCTCGATGGAGAGACGATCTCTTCATTACAATTGCAAGTATAGCTAACTTTCAACCTTTTGTAACTGAGGGGCTTATTCCTCCTCCTGCAAATCCTCTTGTAATAAGCCAACCTTGTTTACGATTTAATGATATTGATAATGTAGGTTTAACGGCTGGTCGTCATCTTACAATATTTGAAATGGGTGGAGCTCACGCTTTCAATTATCCAAAAAAAAAGATATATTGGAAAAATCAGACAATTAATTTACACCATCAATTTCTTACAGAAGTTCTTGGTATTGACTCCGACCTTGTCACTTATAAAGAAGGAATATGGTCTGGAGGGGGAAACGCTGGACCAGATGTAGAGGGATGTGTATGTGGACTTGAGGTTTCAACTCTGGTCTTCATGCAATATAAGGTTGTAAACGATGAATTGGTAGATATGCCCATAAAGATTGTTGACACAGGGTATGGAATAGAGCGTTTCAGTTGGTTATCTCAAGGTTCATTAAGTGGTTTCCATGCTCTGTATGGTTCACTTCTAGATAAGATAATGACTCTTGCAGGGTTGAATAATATTGATGAGAAATTTCTGTTTGAAAGTTCGAAGTTTTCAGCTATTATGAACAGTGAATTTGTTCCCGATAGGATGTCCTTAAGGGAAAATGTAGCTAAAAAGCTTGATGTGAACCCTCTTAATTTAGATAAGCTCATGGTTCCAGTTGAAAGTGCATATGCTATTACTGATCATACAAAAGCATTGGTTTTCATGTTAGCTGAAGGTGTAGTCCCATCAAACACCAAGGAAGGCTATCTCATAAGACTATTGATGAGACGGGTTTATAAGCTCTTAAGATTTCTCGGAATAGAATCATATTTTTTTGAGATCATTAATGACCAAATAGATCGTTGGTCTCAAAGCTTTCCCCATATAAAAAACATGCGAACAGAGATATTAGATGCCCTTTCAGTTGAAGTGAAAAAATATCAAATCACTTTGAAAAGAGGAATTGGTTTATCACAGAGGATAGCTAAAAAACTTAAATTAACTGGAAAACAAGAGGTCCCACTTGAAACATTAGTAGAACTATACGATTCTCATGGAATTCCTCCAGAAATAGTTAAAGATGTTCTTCAAAAAGATGATATGTTTCTCCATATTCCAGATAACTTCTATGCAATGATTGCAAAGAGCCATATTTCACCAAAGATTCAAGGGGAAACCTTTGATGATGCATCTGAATTGAAAAGTAAGATTTCGGAGATAAAGAAAACTAGACAACTATATTATGAGAATTCATATTTACAGGAATTAAACGCAGTAGTTCTCAAGGTAATTGACAACAGATTTATTGTTTTGGATAAAACTATATTCTATCCAGAGAGTGGTGGACAACAATCTGATTCAGGTATAATTAACATAGATGGAAAACAGATTGATGTAATAGGCGTTCAAAAAATTGGAAACGTCATTCTTCACGAGATAAAGGATGAAATCTCTTTTGATACTAAGGAAATAACTGCTAAAATCAATTGGGATAAACGGTTAAACA
>DAOVAG010000226.1 GCA_030671165.1 Candidatus Bathyarchaeota archaeon
GTCCAACCAAAACAATTAACAAACATTCAGCATGGGAATGAATTTATTTAACTTATCTGTCTCTTCAGAATTATTGACTTTTTATTTTCCAAGATAAGGACATAATTAAAGAACAAATACCAATTGGTTTGAAAATGTATAGTTATTAGTCACAAGAAATTTTTGCTTCAATATATTTTAAAAGAAAATTTATAGACAGAAATATCATTAAGATAATAAACTAAAGAAAAATTTCAGTCTTTTGATTAAATAAATTTATAATAAATAATAGCTTTAAGTAGTCAAAAGAGAGATATGTGTTGATAAATTCGATTATAGGTATTTATTTTCTCTTTAGCAATTATTTTATAGGATGTAGACTTTATATTGATTGGCAATAATGGGGGTTATGAGTTAATTGGATGTGAATGAGGTTATTAAAGTTCGACGAAGTATAAGGAAATATCAGATAAAAGAAATAGAAGAGGATAAACTTTTTAGAGTTCTTGAAGCTGGAAGACTTTCACCTTCAGCTGTCAACAAACAACCATGGCATTTCATCGTTATTACGGATCCTGAAATTAGGAAAAGGATGAAGGAAGCTTATAGTAGGAATTGGTTTTATGAAGCTCCAGTGATATTAGTTATATGTGTTGATCCAACTATCGCGTGGGTTCGAGGAGATGGTGAAAAGTTTTGGAAGGTAGATGGATCTATTGCAATGCAAAGTATGATTCTTCAAGCTACAGAGGAAAATTTAGGAACATGTTGGATCGGTGCTTTTCACGAGAAAACAGTTAAAAAAATTCTGAAAATCCCACCACATATTCGAGTATTAGCTATGACGCCTTTAGGATATCCGGATGAAACCAAATCGAAAGTCAATAAAAGAAAAAATATGGAAGAGATACTCCACAAAAATAAGTGGTAAATATTGTAGTCTATACAAGTCAATGTTTTAAATAGATGTGGAGTGTCATCATTTAGACTAACTTTGGTATCTCCACTGTGTTCCTTCAGGTTTGTCTTCGACTATTATCCCCATTGATTTCAGTTTTAAACGAATTTCATCAGCTTTCTTCCAATTTTTCTTATTTCTACTCATCTCTCGCTCTTTTAATAACATCTGGATTTCCTCAGGAAGAGCTTCTACCTTTCTTTTTTTCTCTAAGAGACCGAAGACATGGGCAATCTCCATTATCGTATTCAAAACCATAGTAGTGGTAGATTTGCCCATTTTTTCAGCTATTACTTTGTTTCCAATTTTTATCAGATTATAGAATTCTGAAAGTGCTTTAGGTGTATTGAAATCATTATCCATCCCATTGATTATCGCATCTTTTACACGAGATATTTGTTTTTGTATCTCTTCTTCTAATCTATCTTGTATCTCTATTTTTTGAGTGTTCTGTATATGTAACCTCAAATTATCAACAGTATTATAGATCCTTCGGAGACTTTGCTTCTGATGTTCCAAAGTCTTTTGAGTAAAGTTTACTGGTTTCCGGTAATGTGTTGAGAGAATAAAGAGCCTAAACACCTCAGGATTCCACTCTTCAAGAAGATCTATTATAGTGATGAAGTTACCTAGAGATTTTGACATCTTTTCTCCGTTGATCGTTAGAAAACCTGTATGTAGCCAATACGATGCAAATGGTTTTTTTCCACTATAAGCTTCGGACTGTGCTAACTCGTTTTCGTGATGTGGAAAAATCAGGTCTCTTCCCCCACCATGAATATCAATCTGTTGACCAAGATATTTCATTGACATTGCGGTACATTCGATGTGCCACCCGGGTCTCCCCTCACCCCAAGGGCTACTCCAATGAGGTTCTCCCGCCTTAGAACTCTTCCAAAGAGCAAAGTCAGCAGGATTCTTCTTCCGCCTATCAACTTCTACCCTGGCACCAGATTTGATTGCATCCAAAGTCTGATGTGCAAGTTTACCATAATCTTCTACCTTACTTACAGTGAAGTAGACGTCGCTATCAACAACATAGGCGAATCCTTTTTTGATTAAAATTTGAATAATTTCAATAATCTCCGGGATGTGTCCTGACACTGTCGGATAGACATCAGCATCTTTAATCCCTAAAGCATGCATGTCACAATGGAAGGCTTTTTCGAATTTCTTCGCTAGTTCTAAGGGGTCCATTCCAGACTCATTTGCTCTTTTGATGATCTTGTCATCGATATCTGTGATGTTTACCACATATTTGACATCATATCCCTTATATTCGAGATATCGAGTGATTAGATCGAAAGACATGTATGTCTTGCCATGGCCTATGTGGGAGTAATCGTAGACGGTTGGTCCGCAAACATAGATGGTTACTTTATTTTTAACTCTCGGTTTGAAGGGTTCCACTTTTCCACTCATCGTGTTGCAGATTTTCAACGTCATAAATACCCCTCTCAATATGAATTTAAAAAAACACGTTAATAAGTTTAGACATCCCTTGGTCTTTTTAAAGGTACTCTATTTAGATAGAATTCTATATAAGTCACTTTAAGAGTGAAACCAACTTCTTAAAGAGAGTATCTAAACACAAGAC
>DAOVAG010000077.1 GCA_030671165.1 Candidatus Bathyarchaeota archaeon
TTTTAATTAGCAGCAAAAAATTGAAATAAGAAAAAAGAGGTTTTCAATAAAAATATTGTTAAGCCTAACCTATTTAGTGCCTATGCAAAGAAAATAGAGCTGAATAATATTACTAATCCGGTAACAAAACCAACTCCGACCACTAATATGCCATGTAAAAAAATATTCTCATTAGATAACTTTCCAAGAAAAACTCCCAAAACAAAGAGTACTGAAAAATCAAGTGCAAAGGAAAGTATTATACTCAGATTTACTGTGATTAACATACTTTGAGCTAGAATAAATGGAATAAGTGGAATCGCTGCAGCTATTGTTGGGGATAATCCATCCACTAACGAAATTACTATAACCTTTTTTTTAGATTCCTTCTCCAAAATAGATCCAGAAAGGTCTGTAAACATGTACTTTTCAATTTGACGTAAAGCATGTTTTCTTTCGGCTCGTTCTGAGAAATATCTACCAAATGTTCCTGACATACCCATTGCTAAACAAACTCCAAGACCCGTACTAATGATAGTGGGTGGATTAATCTCACCTAATACTACATTACCCATTAAGATACCGAGAAGTGTTAATGCTCCATCGAAGGCATTATTAACGAATGCTCTTCGTGCTATCTCATCGAAGAGAGTATCACCATTATTTTCAACAAAACTACTCAGAATACGATGAAGCTTACTAAAATAAACCCTAAAAATAGATTGTTTAGCCATTCTTAAGGCTTCTACCTACCATATTCACATATATCACTTAATTTCGATTTATTACGCACAATCGGAATTACAATTATACGCATCTTAACAGTTGATCCTTCCTTCAGTTATACAAAAAAGATTATACTTCTCTTGACTTGATATGCTTTAAGGTCTTATCGAATTCTCCATATATTTGTTCAATTTTACTGACCTTCAAATCAGAATGTCTAGCTAGAACAAGTATTGACGCTGAAAGTTTATCATTATCTTGTTTAGAACCAAACTCATCTGCAGAGATTACATTATCCACGTTTCTAATAACTGCGCCAAATTCGTTAATAGTCTCTCTAATCTTTTCGAAATCTAAACCATTTCCATCCATTGTTACTTTAAAGTCTTCAACATTCTTTTCTAGCTCAGAGAGTGTAATATCAACTCTCGAAACATTATCATTCGCACTCAGAACCTCTACAAGGTCAACTATCGACTGTTGTGCAGGAGACATAACATCTAATACTATTTTAACGATCTTCAATGAATCTGTACCTTTCCATCTATCAGATTATTCGGTTCCTTATATACATGACTCCTTTAATGAGTCAATACATATGTGAGACTATATGTCTATGATCAATTTTATAACATTGAATAATTCACTCTTAACTCTTGAACTAATAAATTTCGCTGAAACACAACAGATTTTATGGAAAATTGTGCGAAATTAATTAAAAAAATGTAATATAATAAATCTTTCAAGACGCGAAAAACTGATTTTTTTTATAAATATTCAGAATATCAGCTTGTCTTTTCTTTCGAAATTGTGGATTCTATCTTTTCCTCTTTTTTCTCACGAGTCTCCTTTTTGAGTAATATTTTCAGTCTCTTTGTAGGCCTATAGCTAAAAGGCATCCTATGAGTGTCCCTCTCTATATATCCTTCCTGCCAGAGTTTCTTCATGAGGCGTGCTGTATGTTCCCTTGTTTTCCCAATCTTCTTCTCCACCTTCGGTGCCGTCATTGAACCCTCTTCCACTAACATGCGTAAGACCCATATTTCTGTCTCAGTAATCCTGGAGAGTAGCAGATCTTCTGTCTGTTGTACCGTCTCGCCTCTCTCTAATCTAGGGGCTCGTTGGACTTTCTCATTGAAGTTATTTATTCGTTTTTGGATGATCTTCTGGGTATTCGTTAAATTCTTGACCTCTCTTTGAATTTCCATAATACGCGTCGAAAGTTCACTATCTGACTCTGAGGATGATTTTAATTGATTCGTCAAAGTCACAAGTTTTTTTTCCAATTCCTCAAACTTTCCAGTCGCTTCAATTTTTGTAGCTTGCATCGTTTCCTCATCGAAAATTTTCAATACTTTCGAATCTCTCTTTCCTACTTTTATCTTATGAAGCGTCACTATTAATTCCCGTAAAACAACTTTTGCCTTTTCATACTCTGCTATTGTTTGTAGCAGTACACGGCGGTAAACAACTGCAAATGTCAACATCCCCAAAGCGAATATCGCAACTGACGCATATGTTAAGATTTCTCCAATACCCAACTACCAATCCCCCAACTTTTATCTAAATAAATAATCGAAAAAAAAAATCGATATTTTAATACATATTCCTCTTCATCATATTTTTTTAATGATTTATTTAGATGTTTTGTTTAAAATTGTCTATTTTTCTGTTTATCACTTACGTTAAGCCTTTTTCTTTCCCAAAGTTCAGTTGACAACATATCTCGAACTGCAATACGGATGGCTTCAGCCCTGTTTGGGTAGAGATCCCCGTGTACAAGTTCATCAAGATCTTTAATATACGGCTCCGGTAAATGAAGAGTAATGAGTTTCATCAGTTCACCCCTTTCTTATTATAGAGATGACGCTGATGAACATATCTCTACGTAATATGATTTAAATACGATTTAAACACGAATGAACATTACATATAAAAGCTTTTGGTATCAGTTTTGCTGACACCTTGGATAAATCCCCTCTCAATAAACTACGATTTTTTCGCTTTATTTACATATATATCATATAGAGATATACTTTTTTATGTAACAGTTTAATCTTAACTGTTGATATATTCTATATGTTGAACCAAAAATATGTTTACATTGAAACTTATGGATGCCCCTCAAATAAATTTGATTCAGAGATAATAGTCGCTTATTTAAAAAAAAATGGATATGCGTTAGTGGGTGATCCAAATTTTGCAGATTTATTTATTGTTAATACGTGTGGTGTTAAAAAACCTACAGAGGATCGAATTCTTTCGCGTTTACATTATTTGAAGAATTTAGATAAACCCATTATCATCTCTGGATGTTTACCTAAAATTAATCTTGAAGGAATTATGAAAACTATTCCAAATTTCTCAGCGGTTATGGATCCTTATTCAATTGACCAAATAACTAGAGTAATAAAATGTGTTGAAAGTGGAAGAAGAAACCTCATCTTTTTTTCTGACGTTCCTAAAATAAAACCACAAATGTCTAGATTTAGGATGAATAAAATCATAGATATCATGCAAATTTCTGAAGGATGTTTAGGTTCATGTTCATTCTGTTGTACCAAATTTGCAAGAGGTGTATTGTTTTCTTATCCCTCAAAGCTGATTATTGATCAAATAAATAGCGCTGTAAGAGATGGAGTTAAAGAAATATGGCTTACATCTCAAGATACCGGAGCATATGGTATGGATAATAATAGTTCATTATCGGAGTTACTCACAGATATCTGTAGCATTGAGGGATTTTTTAGAATACGCGTCGGGATGATGAATCCTTTTCATGTACGAGATAAACTTGATGAATTAATAGATTCATATAAGGATGATAAAGTCTTCAAGTTTGTTCATTTACCTCTACAGAGTGCTAACGAAGAAGTTTTGAGGAGAATGAATAGATTCTATAACGTTAAAGATTATGAAAATATCATTAACGCATTTAGGAAGGAAATACCGAAGATCACTCTTGCTACAGATATTATTTGTGGCTTTCCTAATGAAGATGAAAATGCTTTTCAAGATTCTTTAAGGTTTATCGCTGAGATTAATCCTGATGTTGTCAATGTTTCAAAATTCTACTCACGACCGAGAACAGAAGCAGCGAAGATGAAACAACTTCCCACGCAGATAGTAAAGATGCGGAGTAAAAGGATGAGTCAGTTAGTTAAGGAAATCTCGAATAAACAGAATCATAAATGGTTGAATTGGACAGGTGAAATTCTTATCGATGAAAAAGGGAAGAATATCTCTTGGGTTGGAAGGAATTTTGCATATAAACCAATTGTAGTCCATTGTGAAAAAGATTTATTGGGACAGAGAGTGAATATTTGTGTAGAGAAAATTTTTCCAACATATTTAGAAGGAACAATAATTCCTTGAATCTTAACATGCATCTAAATATCGACTATTTCCATACATAGATATTTTCTTAACAAAATGACATTATTTTCATTCAGATTAGAACTCAAATTTATTAAATTTAAATACATCAAATTATTATTTCCCTTTATGACTGACAAGTCGCAACCTTCCAATAAGCGTAACATCAAGATTCTTACAGTTAGATCTCTATTGTATGGTGTCTTTCAAAGAATCTTTATGGTGATTCGTCAACCTTTCATTCTCAGTCTTAATCCTTCTGTGGCAGTTATGGGTTTCCTTGAAGGCCTTGGAGGGTTTCAAGGTTTAATACCTGCGATTATTCAGCCATTTTTTGGGTGGCTTTCAGATAGAATGCAAAGGAAACCCTTCATCATTCTGGGAAGTATATTGATGGAGTTTTCACTGATTCTCTTTTTTATCTCCGGTTTAACTTCAACCTTTTTTTTCATTATTCCAGCTGTGATATTATCAGCGGCATCTCTACTTACAATGCCAATTATTGATTCACTGATAGCAGAGTCTGTTGAAACTTCCAAAAGAAGCAGAGCATACAACAAGATCATGTTAGCCGCAATGGCTCCAGGAATTTTCTCCCCATTCATTGGAGGAATTCTTGCAGATAGATTTGGTTTCATCAGCGTTTTGGCAATCGGCATTGTTATACAATTATTAATTATCTTCCTCTTATTCATTTTTCTGAAAGAAGGTCTATTTGAGAAAAGAGCTATAAACTTCTCTGAATTACGATCATTCATCACAAGAAATTTGTCTCCATCGCGGAATGTAAGAAATCTTTATTTGATGAATGGTATTGACGCGTTATCTGTAGGTCTAGGTCCAGGTATTCTATACGGTCTTCTGAGGTCAAACTTCGGTTTTTCCATTTCCCAACTTGGGATGCTTTCAACCGTTAATGCCATCTCTATGGTTATCACTCAACTATTAATTAGTCGAAGAATAACTAATTACCGCATCAAAAAACTTTTACTCCTTGCCAATGTCGGTTATC
>DAOVAG010000120.1 GCA_030671165.1 Candidatus Bathyarchaeota archaeon
TCTAAATCTTCTTCGACTACCAACCAGACGAATACCCTTTTGCTTAATAAATTCGTCTATATCTTTATTCGTGGGACGAAATTCTCCTTCAGCAACTACACAAAGTTCAGCTTGTTGTTTAGTCAACACTATTTTCTGAAAATAAGCTAAATATGGCGAGCCCGATGGGATTTGAACCCACGACCTACAGCTTAGGAGGCTGCCGCGCTATCCAAATTACGCCCTCTTTACATTCACAGGGAATCAATTAGAGGTCTGCGCTACGGGCTCACGCATACATATTCGTTGTAAACTTCATTATTAGTTTTATGCACAAAAACCTTTTTTTCTATAGAATGAAGTCATTGCGTCGGTTACACCCATTTATATTAAGGGAAAACGAAGAATAATTTAGATAGATAGAGTTAAATCATTATAATTAACCATAACATCACCGTTTTCATTAATCTATGAAAAGACAGATGAATATCTAAATAGTAAACTAAGAGTAAAACAAGAGAAGATAACGAGATAAAGAAAAGGGAGAAATGCCCAAATCCTGAGATCAATATGACTAATTGTAAGGGTACAGATGAACCATACAATCGCAAAGAGTAATGCTGTGAATGTGTACAATACAATTTGGAAAATGAGGAAAATATCCGGATGGTATTTCTCTTCGGAAACTGAAAGAAACTTGAATAAATCTTTACGAAGATTTAAATCGCTCTATAAATAATTGCGAAGGATTAATGTTAAACCTTAAAGTAATTTGGTATCTGTCTACTTTTTTTAAACTGATTAATGTTGCATATGCTAGGTCGGAGGTTTTATTTATCCCAAAAAACCCTAGTTCTGACATACTCCCTCTCAGCCCGAAGTATGTCCAAATAGAAGTCATCTTCAGTTCTATGATATCGTCTAAGGATCCTGACAGCGTTGATGGGTCCAACACCTCTAGCAGCTAGAGTGAGTACACCTCTCTTTCCATAGGTCTGTATGATACTTGCACTCCTCCATGCACGAAGCCAGATCTTCTCCTCTTCCTGAGTTAGATTTCTCTTGGCTTTCTTCTTTTTTATGATCTTGATGAGATCTCTATCCGTTAGATAAGTAGTTGCTATTAGAGTTAATCCACATTTGGGACATTTAATCACATCTGGCAAGGTTCTTACTTTTCTTATGCCATTATAATCTGCGTTGATTATACAGACAAGTCTCACTTCCTTCAAGCTCAACCGGTTCTTCACAATCTCAAGAATTGCAGTAGTTGATATAGCTGACCTCAGCATATCATGGGGAGCTATCCTATCCAGGATAGGAAGTGCTAGGGGGGAGTATTTCGTAGGTCTGTTAACAACAGAAACTTCGATTTCACCAGTCTGAACCATAATGAGAACCTTTCGCGCATTCTCGACATCCATCTTCTCAGTATAGATCTCATTGAAAGTCTCTTTTGATACAGGTGTATTATCGAAAATTTTTACAAGCATTCTTGCATAGCTGGAGCGATACTCAGCATCTCGTTCAACTATCCCAAATCTTTTTGCAACATTCCAGAAACGCCAGGTAAATAATGTTGTTCTCTTTAACGTCGTCTCTAAAATGAAATCCATCTCGTCTGGTTTAAGCTTCAAAAGTTCATCTCTCACAAGCATTGGATTAAAATGAGTTGGAGTTATCAATGCTATACGGTACGCGTCAGTCTGACTGCTTACATTTACACTTAACCTAGCACTGAGGAGAGCTACTAAGGTTTTAGCTATCGCTTCATTGACAAGGTTACCAAAGCATGCATGAAGAATAACGTAACTCTCAAAACCTTCGATGAGAATCTTACGATTAGTTGGCACGGGATACTCGGCTTTTAAGTGTTTTCTTATAGTATCTATAGCCTTCTTTGAGGCGTCCTCGTTTAGTGCATAGTTCTCTAAAGCCTTACAGGCATTATTAGGATCTATTTCTATTTTTTCAGCGATCTCTTTCCTTAATCTACCTACTTGTTGTGCAATTTCAAAAGGAACGGGTATGGTCTCGCCCTTCCAACTTGGAACAGCTCCTAAAGTTTGGTAGACTGATTCAACTTGAATGACACTTTTCTCTTCATCAACACTCAAAATCTTCCATGTCTGACCATGCATGATAAATTCTTGACCTGCTTTCCCATTCTCAGCGATAAATTCTTGATCTAGCATACCTATTCTTTTTCTTCTAATAAAATCTAAAACATCATAACGTTTAATGTTTGGAATCATCGAGAGATTTGAATAATAATAATTGAAGACGTAAGGTGCCCGTTTCCCAATAACGCTCCCATCAAACCATACTTTCTTTACACTCTCTAATTGTTCTACAACATCAATTAACTCGTCCATCTCAAGATTTCGATAGACCCACGTTTCACACACAATACGATAGACATCTTCTACGCTTATTCTTCCCCAATCAAGTGTTAGTCCAACGATTTGATGAGCGAGCACATCAAGTGTATTAGTAGGTATTTTCAGTGTTTCCAATCTTCCCTCAAGTGCAAACTTTGAAATTATCCCTGCTTCTAAGATATCGTCAGGCCAAGTTGCAATGATACATCCTTTAGACACACCACGAACCATATGTCCACTTCTTCCAATTCTCTGAACCAACCGCGTCACCCTACGCGGCGACATATACTGAGCTACGAACTCGATGTGTCCAATATCGATTCCCAGTTCCAGTGAAGAGGTACAAATCACTGCCTTTAAGGTACCATTCTTTAACTTATCCTCTGTATCAACTCTTATACTTCGTGAGAGAGATCCGTGATGTATTCCGATCTTACAATCTGGTTTCAGTGCATACATCCTTGATGCAAGAGTTTCAGCATGGCTTCTCGTATTTGTAAAAATCAATGACGATTTATACATAGTTATAAATTCTAAGAGCCTCCGAATTCTACTAACGTTCTCCGGAGAAATCATAAGCTTCTTTGCAAGTTTTCTGTCGTCAGGTTTAGTTTTCAAGCTTTCAACTAATACTTCAAGAGTTTTCATAGTTTCAGTCTTTATTATCTTCACAGTTCGATTTATCCCAACAAGGAAATTGGCAACTAACTCTGGACTTCCAATAGTTGCTGATAGACCAATACGCTGAAAATCTCTATTTGACAATTCTCGTAATCTTTCAAGTGCAATAGAGAGTTGTACACCTCGCTTACTCGAAGCCAATTCATGGATCTCGTCAATAATTACCCATCGAATTTTTTTTAAATGTTGACCTATTCTCCTGCCAGGTAAAATTGCTTGAAGAGTTTCTGGAGTAGTTATCAACATATCAGGAGATGATAATGCTTGTTTCCTTCGAGCGCTCTGCGGTGTATCTCCATGTCTGAGTTGAACATCAATCTCCAGATGCTTCCCAATCTCAACAATTCTTCGAAAAATATCCCGATTGAGAGCTCTGAGAGGCGTTATGTAGAGAATAGATATACCGTTAACCTTAATCCCACTTCGTTTCTGTATGAATTGTTCGAATACTGGAAATATAGCAGCTTCAGTCTTACCAGTTCCTGTCGGTGCTATGAGTAAGACATGTTCACCCTCAAGTATTATTGGAATAACCTTTCCTTGAATAATAGTTGGCTTTTTCCAACCTAGCTTACTTACTTCATCCCGTAAATTCTTGGAAAATAATGTAAAGGCTTTCTCTGACATCAAATATGTGTTCTTTTACTAATAGTATCTTTAAAGTCTTTATAAGAAAGTCGGTGCTCTTGAAAAAATAATTATAGGAAAGGACATGGTGTTGCTCTTATTTAATTTAGTTTGTCTAAGAAAAATACTCCTAGTTTAAAGAAT
>DAOVAG010000021.1 GCA_030671165.1 Candidatus Bathyarchaeota archaeon
CAGTCCGATTAGGTAACATGAAGATATCTAACGACGTTGCCTTTCTCGGCGCTGGTCCTATAGGACTTATGATGATCCAAAGGGTTAAACAAGTAGGGGCCAGATCAATTTATGTATCAGAACCAGCTAAGGTGCGGGCGGCAAAAGCCGCTGAGTTGGGTGCTGATCAGGTGTTTAATCCCTTTGAGGAAGATGTGATTACAGAGATTATCAAGTTGACAAAGGGAAAAGGGCCCGATATCGTCTACGAATGCGCTGCAGCGAAGAATACACTAAACCAAGCCTGTCAATTGGTGAGGCGAAATGGACGGATAACCTGCCTCGCAGTCTATCAAGAGCCTATTACTTTAACACCTTTGGATTGGTATCAGATGCAACCTGAAATCAAGTTTACTACTAACGGTGATTCCACTCCCCTCGACTGGGAGATTAGCGTCGAAGCCATGTTGAAAGGTCTGATTGATGTCGAAACTATAATCTCAACAATAATCCCTTTGAACAAGATACAGGAGACTTTTCAAACCCTTTTAGATCCTCTTAACAACAAGATGTTACGAGTATTAGTAGAACCTTAAAAGGAGTCTATCCATCGTTATATTTTTGAAACTCAGGGAAAGAGAAGTTGGTCATGACATAAAAGGGGTGTTTAAAATATAGGATTTATATATAAAAAACAGCCTGAATAGCTACCTTTTTAGATGGTTCTCTTGATTAGCAATTTAAAGGGGTTATTTAGCTTAAATAAGCTTCAAATGTGCTCTATTTGATGGTTTTAGATGGAGCCGGGGACCGGATTTGAACCGGTATGTAGTCGGTTTGCAGCCGACCGCCTAAACCGCTCAGCCACCCCGGCTGCTAACTCAAATTATGAGTGTGTAGTTTATTATTAAGGTTCCTTTTTAGGGTTTAAAAATTATTTTTAAACATTTGGGTTTAAATGCCTTCTATGAAGTGGATAAGTGTCTTACAAAGATAAAAACAAAATATACCCTCGATCTTACCATTAAAGATTTACTTTAACCATATACTTGAAGCTTTAACTTTGTCAATATGTAAGGATTCCTTTAATAGAATACTTTTTTTCTATTTTAAAGAAAATAGAAGTTATGTTACTGTAGAAAAATGAAATGGTCTTTTAGTAGTCTTTATAAGTATGTGTATTTTGTTACGCAGTGTTTATATCCTTCCCTTTAGTAGTTTTGATGATCAATATATAAGGTGAAAAAATGACGCGTATGGACCCTCTATCGGATGCCCTCTCAAACATTAATAATAATGAAGAGAAACGTAAACACGAATGTATTATTAAACCAGCCTCAAAACTTATAGGACATGTTCTTAGACTTATGCAAGAGAAAGGTTATGTAGGTGCTTTTGAGTATATAGATGATGGGAGAACAGGTAAGTTTCGGGTTCAACTCCTTGGAAGAGTTAATAAATGTGGTGTCATTAAACCAAGATTTTCTGTGAAGGTTGATGAGATAGAGGCTTGGGAGAACAAATTCCTTCCTGGAAAGAATTTTGGTTTTTTGATCTTGACTACTTCAGATGGAGTAATTGCTCATACTGAAGCAGTGGAAAAGAATGTTGGTGGACGACTAATGGCATATGTATATTAGAATATCGCCACCAATCAGAGCTCTCTTCATTTTCATTAAAAAAATATGATTTATTGATGATTAAGAGGTTGTTATGAACGTATTTGTTATTAATCGATATTTACTTTCATAAAGAGAGTTTTTGTTATTACATTTTTACGAAGTAGAGGATAAATAGACTGTGCCTCTCATTGCTTAATTTGAAGATCCTCTCTAGTTAAAAGAGTAATCCTTCGCTTATTTGAGTAAGATTTTGCATGATCACTAAACTTATTAGATATAATGATGGGACGCGATAAGTGAGTGTTCTCGGAAGCTTTATCAGCATTGATGATCATATTGACTCCGACAGTTCTTTTCCAATCTTTTATCAATACAGGATGTGTTTCTTGTCCCTTTTTAATCAGAAGATCAAAGATGTAAACAAGACCTGAAAATCCTTCAAGAGTTATGTCATGTTCTATATAATATCCTCTTTGTTGAAAATATTCAATACCTAAATTAAGTAAAGTTTTTTGTTTCACATCATCACCTCTAACAATATATCAGATAAGCATCAATATTACATAAACCTCAAGGTCGATTATTTTCTTGATATTAACTTAACGAACTAAATCGATCGATATACTAAAGATATAGTAATAAGATGAAGAATCATATCAGAAGTATACATAAATTATTATTCCTGAAAATAAAAATATTTGCTCTTCTTAAATATGCTCAGTAAATATTTTTGATGGACTCGAAATCTTCGAGTTGAATCATTTATTCATAAAAATCTATCTAAAAAGAATTAGATTTAATAATCCATTTACAGATCTATAGCTCCACAGATTTTATCTTAATACCCATTTTTTCAGTAAATGTTAATAATCTCTTAAGAAATCTTGTTATGGGAAATAATTTGTACTCGATTATCCAATGTTATTCTTGTGGACATCTCCTCTTATCAAAGATTGGACAAAAAACAAAAAAGTGCCCATATTGTAACATTAGACTTGATCTGAATAAAGTAAAAACTCTTGCACAAGCCAAATCGGCATCAGATGCATCGAGGATGATAATTGCATTAAAACAAAATCGATACTAATAATGAATAAAAATTATACTATTGTTGTTCGAATACCACGGGTATTATCTCCTTTTTTGGTAAACTCCAACTCAAGTTAGTATATTTTTACTGTTATCGCTCTTTCACTCATAGGGCTGTAACAAAAAAAGTGGAGTAAGAGGAGTTACATGAGTTAGCATTCATCAAAATTAATTAGATCTGCTTTTTGGGAACATCCTCCTTTTATATGACACTCCTTATTGTTATTAACAAAAATTCGGTAAGAGAAGTTAATCAACTAAAAAATGAATTGCTTGCTCAAAGGAAATCTATTAGAGTAAAGGTGATAGAAGATGGCTAATATTGGTAGACGAATGTTCTTTGATGAACTATCAAAACTTTTAAAGAAAATAGTCACTGCTGTAACATTAGACGGAAAGGTATATACGGGCAATCTAGAAGGTTATGACCCTGATAGTATGAGTATATGCTTAACAAATGCTAAAGATGAGGAAGCTAAGATAATACCTCAGATCTTCTTTATCAGTAATACAATTTCAAAAATTTATGCGACTGAAAAACCTTTCAACCTTCAGGCATTAGCTAACAGGCTTGAGAGAATTTTTCCAAGGATGGTAAAGCACTATGATGATATTGGTGTCATCGTTGTTATGGATAAAGTTAGAATAAACGCCAGTGGATTACTCGAAGGATCTGGGCCAATTGCAGAACGAGCGCTTAGAGTTTATAATGAGTTTATTAAAGATGAAGGTAAAGCATAGAATCCATAAAAAATCCCCCCATTCTTTTTATTTTAAAAATTCCTGGAATAATTGGAAGCCTCATTAGAGATCATAATATTTCTGTAACGGAAAGTTTGGTGTTTGGTAAAATCATTTTCTAACAAAGATATATAGATAAGCGAAGGGTTTACTGAAACATTAAGTGGCTTTGCATGTCTTTTGAGATTTTAGATCGTGACTTATTAGGTAGAATTGGTAAACTTAAGACGAAGCAAAGTTTTATTGAAACTCCCGTCTTCTTACCCGTAGTTAATCCTCTAAAACAAGTGCTATTTCCCAAAGAGATGATAAGGGACTTCAAATGTCAAGCTATAATCACTAATGCGTATTTATTAAGGAAAAATTTTAAAGAGGAGGTTAAAGCTAAAGGGATTCACGACTTTTTAGATTTCGATCGAACTGTGATGACAGATTCTGGTGCTTATCAGCTTCTTATGTACGGTCAAATCAATACTTCACCTCAAGAAATAATACAGTTTGAAGAAGAAATCGATACAGACATCGCGGTTATATTAGATATTCCTACAGGTTGGAAAGCTACGTGGGAAAGAGCTGAATACACCGTTAAGGAGACGCTTCGAAGAGCTCGATTAACATTCAACTTATTGACTAGAAAAGATATACTTTGGGTAGGTCCAATACAAGGAGGAAATCATCTTGACTTGATTGCTTACTCAGCAATTGAGCTTGGTAAGATGCCGTTCCAAATTTATGCTCTCGGAAGCCCAACTCAAGTAATGGAGAGATATCTCTTCAATTTCCTTGTGGATATGATAATGACCGCTAAGAGAAACTTACCAATTGAGAAACCCCTTCACCTTTTTGGGGCAGGACATCCCTTTATGTTCTCTTTTGCGGTTGCTTTAGGATGTGACATTTTCGATTCTGCAGCTTATGCTATTTACGCTAGGGAAGGAAAATACCTGACAAATTATGGCACAATAAAATTAAAAGATTTAAAATATTTTCCATGTTCATGTAATGTGTGTTCACGATTCACACCTAAAGAACTTCAAACAATCGCCCCTCAAGAGAGGATACGCTTCTTAACATGGCATAATCTTGAGACCTGCTTTACGGAGATTAACAGAATAAAACAGGCTATTAGGGAAGGAAGACTATGGGAACTTTTAGAGCTAAGAGCTAGAAATCATCCACATCTTTTCAGTGCCTTTATGAAACTTAAGAGTTACCAAGAATACATAGAGATTTTCACACCCATCTCAAAAATGAAGGGTTTCTTTTATTTTGACTCTATGGGGTTAGCAAGACCTGAAGTACTCCGTCACCAAAAAAAACTTAGAGAATGGTCTCCACCAACAAAAAGTGAAATCTTAGTTCTTCTACCGCGACCTAATGCTAAACCTTTCCACCGTTCAAGAGAATACAAAAAGGTAAAAGAGTTGATCATAAAGGAAATTGGAGATGATATTCTAAATGTTGATTTCTGTTTTTATTCAGCTCCATTTGGAATCACACCGTTAGAGTTAGATGAGGTTTATCCATTATCCCAATTTGAGATGAGTATTCCTCTAGATATCAAAACAATTGAATATATAATAGAGCAAGTTCAAGACTACATTCTGAGACAGAAAATGAAGTACAAACATGTAATTTTACATCCTAACTTAATTTTCGGAAAAAGAATAATTGATGTATGCAGAAAGACGTGTCAAGTACTTGGAATAAACTTCCAAACTTCTACGAAAGAAAAGAGAATTTGGAGTAAAAAAGCAGTAGAAGACTTGATTAGAAAAATCGTAGATTCACAAAGAATATAAAATTTGATTGTTAAAATAAGAAACATTAAAAAAAATCGGAAAAAAGGAAAAATCATCCAAGATTTCATAAAGTATCTTATTTCCACGTCACATTTTCCATGGATCTTAATTTTCTACCTTATTCTATTAACATAATTAGATCGTATATTCGTAAATCTAATTGAACTAGTAAATAAAAATCCAACATTAAAATACAGATTATTAATATTTGGATTTAACAATCTACTAAATCTTGGGATTAGATATTAATAAGTGCATTCAACTATAATTTCTGGTCAGTTAAATCGACACATCTTTAAACGCAGAATGATAAAGGAATACATAACAAGAAATCTTTTGTAGAAAAGATGTAGCGAGGGCTGGTGACATTAACTATAAGCAATTCTTTAAAAATCAAATTTCTTGGTGGAACTTTAGAGGTCGGAAGATCTGCTGTTGCTATAAAAAGTCGTGAAACTCAAATTCTATTAGATTATGGTATAATGATTGGTTTCGAACCAGGGTTTCCTATGTATGTTCATCCAAATGAAGTTGATGGGATAATTCTCACCCATAGTCATCTGGATCATAGTGGCACGATTCCGATATTTCACATTAGGGGAAAAATACCTGTTTATGGTACACCGCTTTCTTTTGAATTAACAAAATTATTGATAACGGATCTTATTCATATCAATGGTTACTATCTTCCCTTTGAATATATTGATCTCAGATCTATGATGGATTACTGTGTAAATACTAACTACCGAGAACCTCGAAAAATTGGGGATTTAACCTTAGAACTCTTAGAGTCAGGTCATATTCCTGGTGGAGCACAAGCTATAGTGGAATCCAATGGTAAAAGGGTTCTTTATACAAGTGATTTTAATTCTAGTGATACTGGACTCTTAAGGGGAGCCGATCAAGACTATGATAATATCGATGTTTTGATTATGGAGAGCACATATGCCAGTGAGAACCATATGGATAGAAAAATGGTTGAACAAAGATTCATAAATAGGGTTATTGAGATTGTGGAGAGAGGGGGAACAGTTCTTGTACCAGCTTTCTCTGTAGGGAGATCTCAAGAAATCCTTTGTATTTTAAAGAAATTTCAGTTTAAGTATTCAGTTACAGTGGATGGAATGGCAAAGGATGCAAACAAGATTCTAATTCGATATCCTAATTATCTAAGAGATGGTGAACTCTTCAAAGCTGCATTAAATTCTGCAAATTGGATCAAAGGGTGGAAAGATAGGAAACTTGCTACAAAAAAACCGGGTGTTATAATATCTCCAGCTGGTATGCTGAGAGGAGGTAATGCTATTTTTTATATGAACCATCTATCGAGAAAGAGTGAGAACGCAATTTTTTTAGTCAGTTACCAAGTTCCTAACTCTCCAGGTAGAAGATTGCTCGATACAGGAAAATTCATTATAAGGGGAAAAACTATGAAGATTAATGCAGAAGTAGATACATTTGATTTCACCTCTCATTGTGGAAGGAAACAATTAATTAAGACAGCTAAACTAGTTGGTGCAGATGCAAAGATTTTTCTTATGCATGGTGCAGAAGAGAATTGTCAAAGATTGGCTAAAGAGATAAAAGGGGAGCTGGGTTTGAATGCTATTTCACCATCGACAGGAGATATCTACAAAGTCTAACATAAGATCATTAAAAATATCAGTTTATGATTCAAGTTTCTCAAGTTAGGCAGATTACACTGTTTATCATTTTTCTCGAAGCTGCCCTCTCAAAAAAACTTGGTCTGGAGAACCTGAATAACCCTGAACAAAACCAGTGATCATGAATCCGTTTAGAGAATATAAAGCAACGTAAGTTACACTTCGAGGATTTACAATCACATCAATATGAGATGCTTTAGGCAAACGTTTCTTAACCTCGTTAATGAATTCATTAAGCAACATAACCGTCAAACCTTTTCTAGCAAATTTTCCATCAATAGGATGTAAAAAGAAAATTCTGGGATTTAGAGAAACCTGGGAAGATTGAGGAACTAAACCAGTTATCATTCCAATAATTTTTCCTTTGCTTTTCCCAACCATTGTAAAGATATTAGGTCCTTTCAATTGAACTTGTCCAACAATCACCTTCTTAATTAAGTCAAGACATACTTCAACGTCGTTATTTTTTAGTTCTTCAAAGGTGAAATTAGGAGTCTTCCTCGTTAATCTATTGAATCTACTCATTTACAATATCTCCATATGAAGTATCCTAAATGGATATATAAGTCTCTTAATGCATCTCTTAGAGGCGAAAAGTATAAATTATCTTAATTGTTTTAGTTTTTGGTTTCTATTTTTGAGGGATAGATTTGAAATATGATGTTGTAATAGTTGGAGCAGGTCCAGCTGGATTATTTGCAGGAAGAGAAATCGCTCAACAGAGTAAAATGAAAATCTTGATAATTGATATGGGGCGAGGAGTTGATGAAAGATTTTGTCCTGCTACAGAGTATAAAGGGTGTACAAAATGTTCACCATGTGCCATTATGTCAGGAGTAGGTGGAGCTGGAACTCTTTCAAGCGGTTTATTAAATCTTAAACCTGATATAGGTGGGGATTTAGGTCAACTTCTACATGATGATGCTGCTGCATGGGACTTGGTAAAATATGTTGATGACATTTTTCTAGAGAATGGAGCACCTCAACAAATATTTAATCCCACTCAAGATGAAGCGGAGGAATTAGAAAGGAAAGCAGCTGCAGTAGGGGTGAGATTCATTCCGATTCCTCAGAGACATATAGGTACGGATAATGCTCCAAATGTAATAAAAAAGTTTGAAGAAAAAATTAGGCTTCAAGGTGTAAAACTTCTTTTAAAGAAAAGAGTTTTAAGAATTAATGAGGGCAGTGTATCACTGAACGATGGATCAAAGATTACAGCTAAATATATTCTAGTAGCTCCAGGAAGAACCGGAGCAAACTGGTTAGCTAACGAAGCAAAAAGACTTAGAATTCCAACCGAGTATCAACCCATTGACATCGGTATAAGAGTGGAAGTACCGGCAGTAGTTATGGATCCAATTATTAAGATCAATCGTGATCCAAAATTCCATATCTATCCCGATACATATGATGATCAGGTTCGAACATTCTGTGTAAATTCTCGAGGTTACGTTGTTCAAGAAGTTTACGATGATTTCATTGGTGTAAACGGGGCTGCTATGACAGAAAAAACATCAAAAAATACGAACTTCGCCCTTCTTGTGAGAGTAGGATTAACAGAGCCTCTTGAAGATACAACAGCCTACGGAAGGACAATAGCTATGCAGACTACTACCCTTGGAGGTGGAAAACCTCTTATTCAAAGGTTACGAGATCTAAAAAGAGGTCGAAGATCGAATTGGGATAGGATCAACCAAGGACACGTAAGACCAACACTTATACACGTTACTCCTGGAGATGTAAGTATGGGCCTTACCCATCGCATCGTTACCGATCTTCTCGAAGCTTTAGAAAAACTCGATTATGTAATCCCTGGAGTAGATTCTCATTCTACACTGATTTATGCGCCTGAGATCAAGTTCTCCGCGAATAGGATTAAAACCAACGATGATCTTGAAACAAACATTGAGAACATGTTCGTAGCTGGTGATGGAGCTGGTCTATCAAGGGGACTTGTTACAGCAGCTGCAACCGGAGTAATCGCTGCCAGAGGTATCTTAAAAAAGGAGAATATTGAGTAATATATTCAACATTTTCTCTATTGTTCTCACCAGTATTTTTAGTGTACGTGTTTTATGACTTCTTTTTTCATGTTTCTCATTAATTCAAAGAATTTTCAGAGCAAATTGTATAACAAACTGATTGCATCGATCTGGAAAGTTAGATTAGAAAATATTCCAGATAAAATGGATAAAACGGAAAAAAGATTTAAGTTATATGTTTATCTTAGAAGCAGCAGTGAGTAGTTAAGATGACATGTATTGTTATTGTAGGAACACAATTTGGTGACGAAGGTAAGGGAAAGATAGTCGATTATTTTGGAGAAGATATGGATATTATTGTAAGATATAATGGTGGAGCAAATGCAGGTCATACAGTAGTAATTGGAGAAAATAAATTTGCTTTTCGACTTCTCCCATCCGGTGTGCTTTGGAATAAGAAAACGGTCATAATTGGAAATGGAGTCGTTATCGATCCAAAAGTTTTACTCTCGGAGATCAATAATCTTGAATCCCGAGGCATCCCAATAGCTCAGATTTTCATAAGTGATCGTGCGCATATTGTGATGCCATATCATAAATTAATGGATTC
>DAOVAG010000153.1 GCA_030671165.1 Candidatus Bathyarchaeota archaeon
AATCCTTGAAGAACTTCGCTGCTTTAACACCAGTCTCGCCTCGAGTTGAGGCCACTACCACGTGCTTTATACCCTTTTCCAGAGCCTTCTCCTTCACAAGAGCTAAAAGAGTATCAGAATTTTCTGGATTGATTTCCTCGAAGTAATATATCTTACTTTCCATTTTACGCTCACCCTATTTTGAGATCTGTTAATGTATTAACAGCTTATAAACATAAATAACCATTAAGACTCCATCAGAAATACGACAGTGACCGTTGAACTGGAGTAATGTTAACTTATCAAAACTATGAAGTTGATGTTCTCAATTACTTTATCCATAAACCCGTTTTTAAATTTGTAACGTCTAAATAAGTTACTGACTCAGACGCTTCAAACCCATTCACGATATTATAGATATCTATAATGTGGGATATCCTGCTTGAATCCAACCAGTGATTCCATCTTTCATGTTGAAGATCTTTGTGAATTCATTGGCTTTCAAGATGGTCACGGCACTGGAACTCCGATTTCCAGTTCGGCAATAGACAAGCAATTCATCATTTTTTGACAGCTCATCTAGACGATCCTCTAACTCATCTAAGGGGATGATGATGGCTCTCTCAATATGGCCGATGTCGTACTCGTCTTGACGTCTCACATCTAAGATTATTAAAGAGGGTTTGGATTCAATTAATAACTTCGCTTGTTCAATGGTGATGTCCCCGTAATCTATCTCCGTGTCGAGAGATTGAGGTTGAGTATAATAAATCAGAATGGCGGAAAATGCAATGATTATCCCAAGAGTGGTGATTGTAAGGGTTTTCCTATTCAATTTTTAGTCTCCACAATTCCAAAAGTAATGGTTATATAACAATTTATTTGAGAATTCGGGATTAAACTTTATGCACATTTGGGCTTTAACATAAAAAACTGTACTTGCATGTGATCGGTGGATGTGACAGAAGAGAGAGTGTGTATATATGTATGTGAAGAGAGTATAGTTTTAAAAATATAAAGGGTATAGAGTTAGAAGTTATGCGTGCATCTTCTGGTGGACAAGAGGAAACTTCGCTGGCTTTTGGTGGACAGGCAGTTTTGGAAGGTGTCATGATTCGCTCTAGCACACACATGGCCATCTCTGTTAGACAGCCAAATGGGGAGATCTTGACCATGACAGAGGAAATATCCCCTATCTCTAAAAGATACAGGTTGTTAAATTTACCGTTTATAAGGGGAATCCCAGCGCTCTTTGAAACCTTGTATCTGGGGGTGAAGAGTCTTTTTCTCTCCGCTAATGTAGTCTTAGAAGAGGAGGGTGAAAAGCTCACCTACAAAGAAGTTGCATTCACAATAGTTATGATTTTGGGTATAGCCAGTTTTTTCATAGCCGTGCCTCTCCTGTTAACTGCCATGCTCCCATTTACAGGTGTGCTTTTTAGCTTCGTTGAGGGAGGAGTGCGCCTTGCAATCTTCCTGATTTATTTAAAGGCTATTTCGCTCTGGGGTGAGTATAAAAGGGTGTTGCAGTATCATGGCGCTGAACATAAAACCATTAATGCATACGAAGCGGGCGAATCCTTAAACGTTGCAAATGTGAAAAGATTCTCCAGGCGACACCCTCGGTGTGGGACAACATTCATCTTCATAATTGCATTGGTAAGCATCATCGTCTTCTCGACCATACAAACACAGACCCTACTGGAGAGACTGATGTATAGAGTAGTTTTCGTTCCGATAATCAGCTCTATATCTTATGAAATTTTGAAGTTCAGTGACAGACATAGAGACTCAAAAATTATAAAACTTCTATTGACACCAGGCTTACGACTGCAGAATCTAACAACTAAAGAACCGGATGATGACATGATAGAGGTCGCAGTTCAATCCGTAGAAGAAGTTTACAAACTAAGAGAAAAGAGTTCCAGTGATAGCTGAATCATTAACGAGCTAGAACAGTACCACTTAATCCTTTTTTCAATTAACAAGACAATAGTTAAATTGTAAAGGAGAGTAACAATGATTATTATTTTTAGATGGTTTGAACGTCTTGATTGGATGTAGAGGAATGATGAGTAAATGAGTGATGAATCGAAAATGGAAGAGGGGCAGACGTTTACATTACCTGATGGACGGAAACTTGGATATTTAATGGTTGGTGAAGGGAAACCCGTCTTCTATTTTCACGGTCTATTAGTTGGCAGTCGATTGGATGTGCTAAACATGAGAGAAGTTGGAGAGCATATGAATCTTCAGATCATTGGTGTTGATCGTCCAGGATTTGGATTGTCAACATTTGCGGAAAAAAGAGGAATTTGCGATTTCGCATCAGATATCAGTCTCCTAGCTGACCACTTAGGTTTTGATAAGTTTGCAATAGTTGGAGTCTCAGGAGGAGGCCATTACGCAATTACCTGTGCAGCATTACTGCCAGAACGACTGGTCAAAGTCTTGGTGATTATGGGGCTCTCTTTACCATTGGATGTCTCAGACATGCGAAGTGAAGTTCAGATGCTATATAATTTTATGACTAATCCTTTAATCGGAACAATGTTGCTGAAGAAAGTGAGAGAAACAACTTTAGCGATGATAAAGAATCCGGATAAATTTCTGAAATCCGACGCGGGGAGGAAAATACTCGGGGATTTAGGGGGAGGTCAAATCGATGCGGAGTCCCCGCGTCTCGATGTGGGTCGTCGATCCATTGAAGAATTCTATCGACAAGGCGATGATGGTATTAAAGCCATAATTCAAGAAGTTAAGCTCATGAAGAAGGGGTGGGACGTAGATTTATCTTTAATTCCCTCAGGACTAGTCCACATTTACCATGGCCCTGGGGATATAAATAGTCCAGTCAGCAACGCGCATAGAAATGCAAAAGCGGTTCCAGGGGCGCATTTAGAGATCTTTGAAGGTGATACTCAACTGTTAGCGTCTAGAAATCTGGAAAAAATATTTGAGGTACTCAAGTAAAAGGAGTGAATTTTTTTCACCAGAAATATTCACTCAAAACAGTTAGAGGTATGCGTTTGAGTTGTGATTCAAGACAAATATAAATAATAGTTTTGTAGTTGTAGCGTATCATTGGAGTAATTATTATGTCTCTGTTTGATATTGTACTCAGTCGTAGAAGTATAAGACGTTATGAGAAAAAAGAAGTTCCAGAAGATATTTTGAATAAGATTCTTGAGGCAGGTAGACAAGCCCCATCTGCGGGTAATC
>DAOVAG010000179.1 GCA_030671165.1 Candidatus Bathyarchaeota archaeon
GGTATAGTGGAAGTTGGAGATGAAAAAAAGGAAGTTAGTAAGGATACTATCGTTCATAGTCCAGCTAAGATTGTCCACTGCTGGTACAACAAGTCTAACAGCCCCTTAAGAATCATGGTTGCGAAAACGCCCAAGCCTAAAGACTCCACAATTCTACTCTAGACTTGCCTTTTTCCCACTGTGTGATGGGAGGTTTGAAAAAGGGCGGTGTAGCTGCTCAGGAACAACACGCGTGCGTGTACATCAAATAAGAGAAATTGAATGCTAAAAAAACTGTTTTCATGCATATTGAAGAATCTTGGAATAAATCATATTATGACTATCGAAAAATCGAGAAAGAACTAAAGAATTATAATATAACGTTCGCATATGATGGTATGGCAATTAACGTATAAGAGCGCGCTAGCTATAAATGATGTGATGCGTATAATGGATCTGAACAAGGAATATCGCTTATTCGTTCTATACTTTTCTTAAATCTAAGTAATTCAAAATCAAGTGTTACAAAAACAAGTTTAGATATAGATTTATTAGTTTTATATGGTGCGACAGAAGCTATATGCTTAACGTCACTTAGATCAATACCATAAATGTTGGACTTAAGGGCTTCAAACATTTTAGGAGGGTTCTGTGGATTCCATGGAAATTGTGGAGCCGCGGTTGGCACCGGCATCTTCATTAGCTTAATCACTAACTCTACTCCATTATCGAAACACGAATGGAAGCTTAGCAATCTTATGACGGCGAGAAGTCTTCTCACGATTGCACAACATGGCGGACCAAGATGTTGTAAACGGAACGCCTTCTTAGCCATTAACGGAGCGATAAAGTTTCTAAAAACTCATTTAGACATAACACTCAAAATTGATAAGAAAATTAGATGTGGTTTCACAAATTTGAATAAAGAGTGTTTAAAGAAACAATGTCCGTTTTATGCAATTTCTGAAAAGATGTAAGCATTGTATCCGTTTATTGAACTCTTATCATTTGAGTATATAGAGGGTAACGGGGGATATTTACACTCTCTAGTTAGCTATCCAATATGTGTTGTGGGATTGGACATGGTAAGCGCACGCTAACAATCCGAAATCCTTACCAAGCTAGCTGAAGAAGTAGTAAAATGTTTAGTCTGGAAGAGAGATGGTGACTTCCTGTACGTTAAAGAGGTCTCTGCCCCTCTTTAGAATTGTATCTATTTGGTCTTGACGTTCCTTTGGTTGTTCTGGCCTTCTATATAATGCATCCTGTTTTTTAGAGAGTCTAATAGCCCTTTTAGTCTGTCTATTATAGAAAGTGTATACTGGTTTGCCAGTATCCTTATGGATGAGATTCTTTTTTCCAAAAGTACATCCAAGAAGAGCCTGGATACCATCAACGGGACAAGAAACATTTTCCACAATGGCTACCAGCTCTCTACGTTTCGCCCTATCGCCAAGCTCTTCTAAAACGATTTTACTCACGACAACACCCATTGCTAAACCTGGACAAGTATGACCATGAAACTCAACAGCCTTCTCCCATAGTGCCTTAATATTCATTATAGGTATACCTTCTCTTCTTTTCCATCTAAATTTACTTATATAAGCTAGTTAAATGTTCTGGAATACTATAGGATTAAAAGCTAGCTAATAAAAACAACCCAGAATAAAAATAGGGGTCAAATAAAAAAAACAATAATTATAAAGACAGTATCAATAATAGAGATCATGGTTCTAAAAGAAGGCTCCATTAAAAACGCCAATAATCTGAATGGTGTGAAGATACTAGTAACTCGATACTGGCCAAGAGGTCATAAAAAAGAAGATTTCGATTACTGGTTTCGAGAGTTAGCTCCAAGTATTCATTTATTTAAAGACTGGAAGGGTAAAAAGATAACTTGGAAAGAGTACGAACGACGATTTAAAGAAGAGAAATTAAGAAATCCTGAAGTCATCGAGAGAATGAAAGAAATTAAACAACTCTCTGAGAAAAAAGATGTCTTTTTACTGTGTCAAGAGACGAAGTATCCATGTCACAGGTACATTCTAATGGAGTTAATTCCAAATTCTTAACGTATCATTAGCTATCTAGTTTGTTAAGATGTTTTGTATGTCGATTCGGAAGACTATAAAATGGCAAAGTAAGACGCTGATTATGTTTTCTAAGAGAAGTTTAGGAAGTATTATAGTAAGAACTACCTGTGAAGGTAGAGGCATGAGAAAAACATCAGTCACGTAGATGTATGGAACTTGAATGATGTATTGCTGCTAGAACAGAAATCACTTGAGGTACTATAGGCCTTGTCTTCATCTCTTTTAAGTGAGTAAAGAAAAAACCCGTGAAGAAACCAAGAACTGCGTTTCCAAGAAGAATGTAGGGATTTATTGGAGAAAGCCTATAAGCCATCGAAATCGGACCTATAAAACCCACTATCCCGGCGTTCAATGAACCCATGGATAACGCTGTGAGAATAATAGGTAATTGCATTAAATGGATGCTGGTCAAACCGATGGGAATAGCAAAGAATCCTAAAACATTAGCAAGAGCACACATGACTGCTATGAAGGCGATCTGTTTGGAGTTAATCTTGACATTCTTCCTATATCCGTTGTTAGGTAATAGACTTTATCTTCTGGATCTTGCAGTATTAAGTAATTTTATCTCTACTTCAAATCAAGAAGAAATATCAAACCCATTATCTGAAATCTATCGCACTATGGGACTCCCTCAATACATGCAAGAAACTCAAGAGAAAAAGATTATCGAAAAACTTCTTTTAAAAGAAAAGTAGTGTATTAAAACAGGGAGACGAATCAAACACAGACTTGACAGAACCCTCAAAATTACAAGGCATTACCAACACTGGAATTAGTTATCATGACAGTTAAGGGAAGAGGGGGTAACCTGCACAGAATCATGGAGTTAGTCGTGAGTTTATTGACTCCATAACCTCATTAATCTTATCAATTCCACCAGTAGCCTTGTGAACG
>DAOVAG010000047.1 GCA_030671165.1 Candidatus Bathyarchaeota archaeon
CTTCTCTTCTAAAATTAGAGTTTTCAAACCATTACGTGCAGAATAGATACCTGCTGTAAGACCCGCGGGGCCAGCCCCAATTATTATTACATCATATTCTTCTCTATCCATTTTCAATAATCATCTCTCTTCTACAGGAAATATAGGAACACTAAAAAAAGTTCCGGGTCTATAAGTCCTTTTGCAGTCTTATCTCAGCGGTTTTTCATCGGATGTAATAAACAGCATCTTTATATTTAGAAAATGGAGAAAGTGTAAAATACTATTTTTATTTAAACTTTTTGCAGTGGACTCTTATTTGGATGATTTAGAAAGAATGAACGAAGTAATAACCTGTTTAGAGCAGAAAATTCCTCTTCGTGAACCTCATCGAATTAACGATGTTTTTTCTCTTTTAATCGCGACAATTCTCTCTCAGAACACGAATAATAGGAATTCATCACGAGCCTTCCACAATTTTATGAAAAGCTATGAGATCAAACCTGATGTACTTGCAAATTTGAAGCCCGAAGAGATAAGGCCCCTCATTAAATCTGCAGGGTTACAGAATATTAAGAGTAAACGAATAATAGCAATATCAAAGACGGTACTTTACAAGTTTAGTGGAAATTTAAACACGGTGTTAAAACTTCCCCTTCAAAAAGCACGACACACTCTACTAAGTTTAGATGGCGTCGGCCCGAAAACAGCGGATATTTTACTAAATTTCATTGGAGGGCGAGCGGTAATGCCTATAGATACAAATATTTTTCGAGTCATTAACAGGCTCAATTTTATAAAAGGGAGAAATTATGAGAAAACTCGTTTGACTTTAGAGAAGCTTATTCCCTCTGAGAAACTTCAAGAGATGCATCTCTTATTAATCCAGTTTGGAAGAAAAATTTGTAAACCTAGAAACCCAACGTGTCCCACCTGCCCGCTCAAATCCATATGTGACTATCCTAAAACGAGAGATGATGTGATTTAATGCCTGGAAGGCTCCTTTTTAATCAATAAACTTTTAATAAAATGAGAAGGCGATTAATAGTATAATGACGACGAAAACAGTGAGGTTTGATGAGTTTGTCCAACGCCACATTCAATGAGGAGCTCGAAGAAAAAGGGGTACAGTTTTCAGCAACATTACTAAAACTAGAGAATTCCGTTATAGTCTTCTTCAACAAGAAGGGGAGTTTTAAATTAGGCACTCTTGCTATCGCCATGCCTAATTCTCTCACCTCAACATATTTGTCCTCAATACTCCTCGGAGATAGAAACACCGGTATCACAAAGATCTTAGCGGGGCGTTTCTCAAATGCTTTTAGTTGTATTTCTCTTGTTTCAACTCATCTAGATGATATTAGAGGGATGGACATAGGTTCATTATTATTGAAACTTGCGCAGAAGCTTATTGACAAACTTTCTTAAATCTTGGCTGTTTTTTCTTGTCAAAACCTTTTTTTAGTTGATTATGTCAATTATGAGCAAAAAGATATAAGCAGTGAATGGCATGACTGGTTCTATTTGTTAGTTCAAATTATTTCCCTAAGATTTTTAAAATGAAATTAAATTGGGCCATACCCTAACTCTTGGAAGAAGAATGAGGAGGAATTGAAGATAACTATCTATAAAGAAGTCGCCGCTACATTCGATTCACCGGAGATAGAACATAACGTTTTAAGCTTTTGGAAGAAAACTGACGCATTTAAGACGTTAGTTACCATGAATCGTGGAAAGAAACGCTGGTCTTTCATAGATGGTCCTATAACTGCTAACAATCCTATGGGTGTTCACCATGCATGGGGACGAACATACAAGGACCTCTATCAACGTTACAAAGCAATGAACGGGTTTGATCTACGATACCAGAACGGCTTCGACTGCCAAGGATTATGGGTTGAAGTAGAGGTGGAGAAGGGACTCGGTTTCAAATCTAAGAATGATATAGAAGCTTATGGTGTCGCAGAATTCGTCAACAAATGTAAGCAGCGTGTGTTGAAGTACGCATCTATTCAGGTGGAACAGTCCATTCGTCTAGGATATTGGATGAATTGGGATGATACTGATCTTCTAAGAAAACTATCTGGGTACATGGAGACTCCGGAAAAAATACTTTCTGTTAAGACTCCGAAGGGCGATTTTACAGATAGTGTAGAACTGCTTGTAAGCAGACTCGGTACATCCCCTCTGAACGGCTCTTACTTCACTTTCTCTAATGAGAACAATTATACCATCTGGACTGCTCTCAAGAAATGCAATGAACATGGTTGGATCTACAAGGGAAGAGACGTTATGCCTTGGTGTCCACGTTGTTCCACGGCACTCTCTCAACACGAGATAGCAACAGACGGTTACCGTGACTTAACTCATCCTGGATTAATAATCAGATTGCCCTTATACGAACAACCTAATGAATCTCTCCTCGTGTGGACAACAACTCCTTGGACACTAACTTCAAATGTAGCCGCTGCTGTAAACCCCGACTTGTTATATGTGAAAATTTTATATCAAGGTGAAATTTTTTATCTTGCAAAAAGTGCTCTTGCTACGATTCTTTCTAAAGAATATGAGATTTTAGAAGAGTTTATGGGACAAGCAATGGAGGGTTGGACATATGTAGGACCCTACGATGACTTACCAATCAACGAAAAGATGGGAGTAATTCAGGCCCATCGAGTTATACTCTGGGAGGATGTGAGTGAGGCTGAAGGAACTGGCATTGTTCACATTGCTCCGGGTTGCGGTAAGGAGGACTTTGAGTTAAGCAAAATGAACAAACTTCCTGTCATCGCACCTTTGGACGATTTGGGTATATTTATCGAGGGATTTTCTTGGCTTACCGGGATTCAAGTTTATGATTCAGCAAAGCCGATCATTGAGGACCTTAAAAAGAAGGACTTACTTTTCAAAATGGAGTCGTATACTCATCGTTATCCTGTTTGTTGGCGTTGTGGTAATGAATTAGTCTTTAGATTAGTTAACGAATGGTTCATATCAATGGGTGAAAAACTCAAAAAACCAGTTGAGAAGATTACTGATGACGAGAAGCGGAAAAATCTACGTTACCAAATCATGGATGTGACCCAGAAGATTCGTTGGATTCCTGCCTTTGGTTTACAACAAGAGTTAGATTGGCTTCAGAATATGGATGATTGGATGATCTCTAAGAAGAGATACTGGGGGTTAGCTTTACCGATTTGGGAATGCAAAAACTGTGGAACGTTTGATGTAATAGGTAGCGAGAAAGAGCTTCAATCGAGGGCTGTTGAAGGCTGGGAAGATTTTAAAGGTCATACACCTCATCGACCGTGGATAGATGCTGTTAAGATCAAATGTCCTAAATGTGGCACTCCCGTTTCCCGCATTACGGACGTAGGGAATCCGTGGTTAGATGCTGGCATCGTAGCTTACTCGACTCTCAACTATCTCCATGACTCGGAATACTGGGCTCGATGGTTTCCTGCTCATTTTATTTGTGAATCTCTTTCCGGTCAGTTCAGGAACTGGTTTTATTCAATGTTGGCGATGAGCACGATAATGACACAACGTACCCCCTTCCTTACTTGTTTGGGGCATGGTTCAGTATTCGCTGAAGATGGGCGGGAGATGCATAAATCTTGGGGTAACGCAATTTGGTTTGATGATGCCATTGATACCATCGGCGCGGATGTCATGCGGTGGATGTACTGTAAAACAAGACCTGAAAGTAATATGTTCTTTGGTTACAGTAGGGCTGATAGTGTTAAGCGACAATTCTTAATTCCCCTTTGGAACATATACAGTTTCTTCGTGACGTATGCTAATCTTGATACGTGGACTCCAAAGAAAATGACTGACCAATTGTCACTTTTAGATCGTTGGATTCTCTCAAAGCTTCAAATCCTTATCCAAGATGTCACAGATTATCTGGAAAATTTTGATGCGTTTAAAGCTACGGCTCACTTACAACAATTTGTGGGTGAGCTTTCCACTTGGTATATTCGTCGTTCGCGAAGACGATTCTGGAAGAGTAAAGCGGATGTCGATAAAAACGCAGCATATACCACCCTATACACTAGCCTGATCACACTCACTAAACTTTTAGCCCCTTTTATTCCCTTTCTAACTGAAGAGATGTATCAGAATCTCGTGAGTACTGTTCAACCTGAATCTTTAGTGAGTGTACATCATAACAATTGGCCTGTTGCGGACCCTTCTCTAATTGATTTAGAGTTGATGGCTGATATGGACGAGGTCATTAATGTCAGTAGTCTAGGGCGCTCTGCACGTAGCAAATCAGGTATTAAACTACGGCAACCATTAATGGAGGCCATCGTTGTATCCGATGAAACCATTTTGACACGTCTTCGGAGACTTATAACTCTAATAGCGGAAGAGTTGAACGTCAAGAAGGTGACCCTGCTAACTCATGAAACTGTGATTGTGGATTACGAAGTCCACCTCTTGCCTAATGTACTCGGTAAGAAATATGGTCCGCTCTTCCCTAAACTACAGATTGCTGTAAAAGGTCTAGATGCTAATGCCATGGCTTTACCTTTTTTAAACGGTCTTACTGTAGACGTTGAGGTGGAAGATCATATAATCACCTTACTCCCTGAAGAAGTAGAAATAAAAAAGCTCCCCAAGACCGGGTGGATGTTTGTGGAAACACAGGGTCTTCTCGTGGGAGTCAATTTAATTATCACTGAAGACTTGAAGAAGCAGGGTCTAGCCCAAGACATCGTACGGCGAATTCAGAATCAACGGAAGGATGCCGGGTTTGACATCGCTGACCAAATTGAAACCTATTATGATGCCGGATCGAAGCTGACAGACATCTTTGAAACCTATGGGAACCATATCGCAGCAGAAACCTTGTCCACAACAATCTATAAGACTGAACCACCTAAAAACGCGCACATCAAGGAATTTAAACTTGACGATATGCCCTTGAAAATAGGTTTAATTCGCGTAAAAGGGAAAGACGAAGAATAGTTCACTTCACAGGTACTACATGTTCTTCTCTATAATCAACAATGACTGGTATGTATCCTCGTAATTTATCATCTAAAGCAGAATTACCAGTATCAACTCTCAGGTTCTTCAGACCTCTCAATTTATGCTTCGTTGCAATAACTGTAAGGTTTTTCAAACCTACCTCCCGTATAACCATTGGACTTATCTGCTGATTCCCTCTACCAAAAATGAAACCCTGGCCCCCTATTGGGGTGACAATGATCCAGGATTTTTTACCTGTGATGGCTTCAAGGATTTGGTTCTCATTTACATCCTTTGCTATGATCTTCTTGTTAACAAGAAGATCAACTCCAAGTAGGGTTTTCCTTTCATCTAGAATGTCAGTAATGGTACGGGTAGTTGTCCCTGGACCAAGAATGTAAACGATCTTAGACTTCATCATTTCATTAACATAAATTGCGATAGCTACCTGATTACGAACTTCATTCTCAATTATTAGGCTGCCTATCTTTGATCCTTGAATCAAAGATGGTTCATACGGAGCTAAAGCATACCCATATAATCTTGCGGATACTTGCCCATTTCTAAAGGCTTCCTCGTCAACATCCATAATTTCTACCTCTCTCAAGGGTAGACCTTCCCAAAGGAATTTTATGATTATTCTCGCAGCAGCTCTTGGGTTTATAGCAAAGACGGCTGAGTGAATTTTAACTCCTGCAGGTACTCCAAGAATTGGAATTTTTGTTCCCGTTACCTCAGAGATATCCTTAGCGGTCCCATCTCCACCTACAAATAATATCATTTTCACGTTCATCTTCATCATATCTTCTACAGCTTTCTTGGTATCGCTGGCTGTGGTTCTTCCTTGATTTATGTTTCCTATAACGATTAGATTTAATTTGCTCTGTCTCACCTCAATTTCCCCCATCTCACTTGGATATGTTATGATTTGGATAACATCTTCAAACTCTCGCAAAACTTCCAAGGTCTCGATAGCACGTACCGAAGCTAAGGGTTCTGCCCCCAATTCTCTAGCTTTTTGTAGAATCTCTTTACCATCAGTACCCTTCAGACCAACACGTCCTCCCATTCCAGCTATAGGATTTACAATAAAACCAATTTTTTGACAATCATGTTTCAATAGACAATCTCCTTAACTTCTTTTTTCATCAAAATATCCCTACTCCTGTAAAAATCTCATCTTTTACAATAACTCTTAAGACAAATCTTACCCATATACTTAGTTAACATGAGTCATATCCGGAAAAACTACATTTTTTTAATACAATTTTTCACAATCAATCCTTTCTATTGATCTTTATTTTTTTACACATAATTATTATTTTTACATTTTTTTTTATCTCATCATGAATATTTTAATGTCGATGAAACTACGTATTTCAGAGAAAAAACTCTAGATATTAAATACGTTTAATGCTTGTTATAGAGCGAAGGGAAATAATTTTTAATTTAGAGTACAGTCTTATATGTATTCGGAC
>DAOVAG010000215.1 GCA_030671165.1 Candidatus Bathyarchaeota archaeon
CTCAGTTTCTACTATAGGGCACCAAGTTGGATTCACAGGGCACTCAGTTTCTACTATAGGGCACCAAGTTGGATTCACAGGGCACTCGGTTTCTACTATAGGGCAATTGGTTGGATTCACAGGGCACCAGGTTGGAGCCTCTCGGCATGTACCAAATTTGGCACTCATGCAATCAGAACCGTTGAATTTGAAGTCTGCGATGTGAGAAGAAAAGTAATAACCTAAAGTGTTTTCTACAATAAAATCGTTTAACTCCAAATCGCCGGTTTCATGGTAGATCTCTATGACACAAGGATTTACTCTATCATTTCCCCCGGTTGTGTTATGAGCGCGAAATCGGCCAAATCCGCCGTACATGTGCCCAGGATCTTGAAACTGGAAAATCCAGTTGGGAGGCGATGTTACAATAAGATTGTTCTCAGGATCTGTGATAGTGGTATTAAAGCCAAAACTCTGGATACCAAAGTTACTACAGTTATTAGGAATAAGAATGCTCTCATTAGCTGTCACCGTTATCTTTACACCCCTTTTACCACCATCATATATATAGCTTAAAAATGCAGTAGCGTAAGTATTACCATCGGGAAGTTCGTTGGATTCAACAAGTATTATATCCCATGTCTCGGCGTACGCATATGGAATAAGAAATAATTCTAAAACAAGAAAGAAAACAATGAAAAATTTAAAAATTTTCACTGGATACCTTCCTTAATAAATCATTTCAGGAATAACACTAGCATATTAATTTGAAAACTTGTTAGTATTCTAATCTATATTGTATTATATTAAAACATATGTCAAGGTAAAATTATGATTTTATTCATAAATATCTAATAGTTAATACCTCTAAACAAACGTTTGATATAGATATATAAAAAAACTACAACAATAAAAATATGCTAAAAAATGTTCTGCTAATTTAGGATGGTTTTATATTAACGATAATAATCGTTAGTTTAAAACCTAAAATTACTAAGGTAAAATTTAGTGGCGTATAGTGGGATTTTAAACTCGTCCACTTTTCTTTGTAATGATACAGTTATGAATTGGGGATTTGGTAGTCTGTTTGGGGTTCTCTTGGTAGGGAGTTGATACTAGATATTGGGGTAAGTACAATGAGCAAATTTGTGTAGACTACTTGCAAGAAGAAACAGTGAGTTTTTATTGGATTTTCACTTAACCTACACTTGGTAGTATTGACTATCCACCCCCACCTGTCAATGTGTTTTCTCATCCACAATTCAAATCCTGCACTATAGTTTAAACACCTTCCAAAAACAAGCAGATGCCTCTGTGCTGATGGATACAGGGGGATCCAATATCCAAGGAACCACATTTTTTGATATCTTTAGATCCTTTTATGATTGGAAGGGAAAAAAATTATACGGGGGGAGAGTTAGAATAGTCTGCTATTATAAATGTATCTTCTCTGACATTTGAATTTCATCCATTTTATTGTTGCTTGAACAATTAAATTTCATGTGATATTTTGCCCCGATGATTCTGAAAATGGCAAGGGAAGCTGCTTTCTTTTAGCGGTTTTAATATTTTTACCTAAAAAGTTTGAGATCGTAATACCCAACAATCTCACTTTCTTTCCTCCTGCATCAGTCTTTTCGAGCAGTCCTTTTATACATTCTATAATATCAGTTCTTTGTATTACAGGTCTTTCCACCGTTATACTTCTTGTAATACTCTGAAAATCATAATATTTTACCTTCAAGGTGATGGTCTTACCTTTTATAGCATGCTTTTTTAGTAATTCCTCGACTTTCAATGCTAGCTGATTAAGTATATCAATCACTTGATCTATGTTATCAATATCCTCATTTAGTGTTGTTTCTTTACCGATGGATTTTCTGATTCTATTGGGATTTACAGGTCTGTTATCTTTGCCATGTACAATGTTATAATAATGATCTCCTACCTTCCCAAAAAGTTCTACTAGCTTGGATTGATCTATCTTCTTAAGGTCTGATCCTGTTTTTATACCCATATCAAGCATCTTCTTCTCAGTGACTTCCCCTATACCAAAAAACTTTCTTATAGGGAGCTTCTCAATAAATTCATCTGCCTCCTCTGGCGTTATTACAGTGAGACCATTTGGTTTATCAATATCTGAAGCCACTTTAGATAAGAATTTATTAAAAGATACTCCTGCAGATGCTGTGAGATTTGTTTTTTCACAGATTTTCTTTTTTATCTCTTGAGCTACCAAGGTTGCTGAACCCACTCCTTTTTTATTTTCTGTTACATCAAGAAAGGCTTCATCCAGAGACAATGGTTCGACAAGATCGGTATATTCAAGAAATATCTCTCTTATCTGTGTTGATACCGCTCTATAAACGTCAAATCTTGGTTGAATGAAAATAGCTTCCGGACAAACCTTACGAGCTCTGCTTGAGGACATTGCAGAATGAATACCGAACTTTCTTGCTTCATATGAACATGCTGCTACTACCCCTCTTTTATCAGGAGCTCCTCCGACAATAACGGGTTTCCCTTTTAATTTTGGAGTATCTCTTTGTTCAATAGATGCATAGAATGCATCCATGTCAATATGAATTATTTTGCGTATCGTTTTCATCGTGCGGTGTTAGCATTTCCTCGTATT
>DAOVAG010000019.1 GCA_030671165.1 Candidatus Bathyarchaeota archaeon
ATCATTATCTGAAAAAGCGGCAAAAGCGCACACTACAGCATTCAAGACTACTAAATGTCCCTAGGGTCCAGTAAAACCACATTTTGGACATTTATATGGTCTCCCAAAGAGTCTACATTTTTCACATCGCCAGATAGTAAATTCACCACATGTTGGACATGGAAATTTAACAGCTTTTTCTCGTGGTGTAATGATGCGACCACACCAGATACATGTAAGCAACTTTAAATTTTCTCCTTCTTTTATTGTTTATAGCAAGTTCATAATTGCCTATTATTCAGAGTTAATAAGCTTTTCTAACAAACAAATATAATCTATTACGCTAAATCAATATTGATTAAAACTCTATTGATTCAAAAATAGAAATAAAAAAATAACTTAGGAATGGAGAAAAATGAATTCAACCTTTACAACTAAACAGATAATAGCTATCAGAAAAGATCTCCATATGAGTGTTGGAAAATTAGTAAGCCAAGCGTGTCATGCTAGTTTGGAAGCTTCTGAAACCTCGAGGAAACATAATCTAAAGCTATGGAAGGACTGGAGAATAAATGGAGCTAAAAAAGTAATCGTAAAGGTCCTTTCTCTTGATGAACTTTTAAACTTAGAAGCGAAAGTAAAAAGATTAAATATTCCACATGCACTTATCGTAGACAGAGGCTTAACCCAATTAGCTCCAAACACACCCACCGCATTAGGTATAGGACCAACAAAAACCGATATTGTTGATAAAATAAGCGGAAATTTGAAACTACTCTAGTATCTATTTTTTTTAAAAAAATAAAAACGGCGGCATCGAACAAATAAATGAGTTCACTTTCTTTCACTTCTACAGGTAGATTTTATCCTTCCAATGAGAGTGTAATCTCCATGGTTGATACAGCTCTAGTTCTTCCGCCTTCCTCTGGTAATTCTTCTGTCCCTATTTCTATATTACTAATTTTCGCTTTGTCCATGAATCTTCGTCGCGTTATCTCTGCGACATCCACTGCGGTTGTTATAGCCCTTCCCCTTGCTTTCAATACAACTTCCTTTGCGTTAGGCATATTAAAGTAAGTTATTACGGCTAAAACATAGCTCATCACTGGTTTTCTTCCTATATAGATTACATTTTCTTCTTCAGACATCAGTAGATTCACCTCTTTCAAGCTTTTTCAATTAATACTTTACATGGTTTATACATAACTTATTTAAAACTTTTCATCTTAAACATTATGCATTCGCTTAAATGTTTGAAATGGAGCCTTTTTTTAGAGTATACTAGTAAAAAAATGATAATGCAATAGAAATCATATAAAAGTTAAAAAAACATACAAAATTCTTGTAAACAATAATAATTCGATAAGTGCGATAAGCTTTCTTCTTTTCACTATCATAAATTATTCAAAATATAACCATTTTCTATTCGGGTTTAACTAATGAGCGAGATAATCTTAGGAACAAGTGGTTGGTACTATAAAGAGTGGATTGGACCTTTCTATAATGAAGCAAAACGTATGTTTTCGTTCTATACAAAATATTTTGGAACCGCTGAGATTAACTCCACTTTCTACAGGTATCCAACAAGGCAAATGATCTATGGTTTGTATAGATCATCTCCTAAAGATTTTAAGTTTTCAGTTAAGCTCCCTAAATTAATTACACATGAAAAGAAATTGAGATTAGAAACAAAAGTTGAAAACGCTTTATTACGCTTCTTGGAACTATTGAGCCCTCTTAACTCAAGCGATAAGCTTGGTGTAATTCTCATTCAACTCCCTCCAAGTTTTTCTTTTGAGGATGGATATGATGATCTTTCACAGTTTCTTGAAATTTTACCAGAAAAATACAATTTTGCTGTTGAGTTTAGGAACTTATCTTGGATACAAAAAGATACATGGAAACTCCTCAGAATGAATAATGTGGCTTATACCATTGTTGATGAACCCCTCTTACCTCCCGATATTCATGTAACTGCAGATTTTGCTTACATCAGATGGCATGGGCGAGGAGAGAAATTGTGGTATGATTATCATTATAAAGAAGAGGAATTGGAACCGTGGGTTCCTCGTGTAAGAAAAGTTAGTAGTAAAGTCAAAAAAGTTTATGGCTATTTTAATAACCATTTTCACGGTTACGCTGTCGAAAACTGTATTCAGATTATGGAAATGTTGGGTACAGCTAAAAAAGAACAGATGCTGATTAAAGATAAGATCGTTAGGTATAATCTTACAAAGCGATCTAAGACCTATCAAAAAAGACTTGATTTATTTGAAGAAAATAAAAATTTGAGTTTAGATGAGTTGTTACTTACTTTAATGGATCAGGATAGGTTAGATAAAGCGAAGAGGATCAAAGACGAAGAGTTAACGATTATTGATATTTCTCAGATAAACAGAGAGGTTAAGATAAAACAATATATCGTAAAAATAGACTCACATGAGCGAACTATTGTACATAATTGTCACGATTGGCATAAAGGCTTTCCAAAGAAGAGACTGTGTAAACACTTAGCCAAAGTGTTCTTAACACTACCTTCAGAATATTCAATTAAAATTTTGAATGATCTATTAAGAAAAAAGGAACAATGGCGATTTGAACTACCCTTTAGTGGTGTAATAAAATGATAGAAATTAAAATAGGAACGGGTGGATGGGCCTATTTCAACGTTCCGGGTGACAAGTTATCAAGTTATTCAAAAACTTTTAGCACTGTAGAGGTCAATTATTCATTTTATGAGTATCCAAGTTTTGATCTTGTAAAGTCTTGGAGGAGAAGAACTCCAAAAGACTTCGAGTTTACAGTGAGATGTCACCAAGATCTTTCACATCGGTATCGATTGCAACCTATTGAATCTTCTTACCAGGTTTTTTCCTATATGGTTAAAATATGTTCCATCCTGAACGCCGAGATACTACAGATCCAGACACCTGCTTCATTTGAATTCACTCCCCGTCGTGTCACTGCAATTAAACAATTTCTATCATCTGTTAATACGAAGAAGATTAGACTTGCTTGGGAGATTCGATCCCAACGTAACCTCCCTCTCAATAAAGCCGTATATGACATAATGCATAATCACAATATCATCCACTGCGTTGATATATCAAAGGGAGAAACACCAGCCTATCCAAATGATATACTCTACACGCGTTTATTTGGAAAAGGAATACATAATATATATCAATATACTGATAAGGAACTCAAAGAGGTCAATCGGAAAATCGTTGAGAGCGGAGCTAGGAAAGCTATAATTAATTTTCATACGGTTCGAAGTTACAAAGATGCTGCCAGACTTAAAGTCTTTAGGAAGACTGGAAATTTTCCTAGAGTAACCGGAAGCTTTGGGATAAATTCATTACTTGAGGTTTTAGCGGAAGATACAAAGTTTCCAACGAATAAGTTGAAACTGATCAGGGATCAAGGATGGAAAATATTCGATTGGAAAGATAACCAACGCCGACGAGTCTCTGAAGTGATTAAAAAGCTTCCAGATCAAAATTATCATAATCTTCATGATCTGATCCAAGTAATTATGACCTTTTCGTCCAAATCAACGTCTTTCCAACTGTAGATAAAAAAAGATATTATGCTTCTTTTAAAACAATTATCTACTATACTCACCGAATAATCGACAATCGAACTTTTATGGTTAGCAGAAATAATAATTTCTTAATAAAGCGGAGTAACCTATTCCCAGTCACAGTATTTCTATGACTTCCTTCACTCTTATGTTCAATGTTTCTTCTAGTTTGTATAGTTGAGCTAAAACCCTAAACTTTGAATTCTTTTTTATTAGGCTCCTTGGCCCATTATAATTGCCCTGTATTAATTTCGCTTTCCACTTGTCGTCTACTATTACAAGTGCAGAGTTAGGATATATTTTTTCAATTACAACCACATATGTTTTGCCTCTAGCCTTCATTGAGGCTGTTGTTACGTACGTTCGCGGTTTTAATTCAGTTATTAATCCTTCTTTTATCAGCTTTTCAATTACATTTTTCAAAATTGGCGTTGATATTCCTTCAAGTTCCATCTCAATAGTGAGTCGTTCGATTCCAACTCCTGAGTTACCAGTCTTAAGCAATTTCAAATATAATCTTCTTGCACCTCTCTCAATCTTTCTGTTGATCTCTCTCAATGTTTTTATTTCAGTTTTATTTCCTTCTCCCTCAACTTTACCGCTCTTGACTTCCTTTTCGATGACTTTGAGCTCCTGCAATGTCAATGGATTTGGAGTTGGTTTGATATGGGTCCTCATTATCGGTTGAAGTTTAGTGTTCAGTTTCTCGGCTATTCTCCTCATCTTCTCTGTTTTTCTTTTGCTTATATAAAGATAAATCATATCTAAACTATCATTTGTGGCTAGAATTGTCACTTTACCCGGATTCTTTCTTCCAGTTCTTCCACGTCGTTGAATATACCTTATCTCACTTGGTATAGGTTCATAAAATATTACGTGGTCAACAGAAGGAATGTCTAATCCTTCCTCAGCTATAGACGTAGCTACTAAAACATTGATAGTCCCGTCTTCCAACTTTTTAATTCTCACTGTTTGCTCTTTCTGTGTCAACCCTTTATCCCTCTTCTTAGATGCTTGACCCACAAATCTTTCAGCTTTTATACCGTAAATAGTATTCAATATTGAGACTAAGTGATTTGTTGTATCTCTGTACTGTGTAAAAACTATCATCCTCGATGAAAGTTTCTTTCGTATTTGGTCGCCTACAATTTGCTTTAATATTCCTAGCTTAGGATGTTCAATTTGAAATGCATCGATGTATTTCCTGATCTTTTTATATTCCGGTTCATTAACGAGAATACCGTAGCTTCGCTTCTCGTTCTTCCCTTGTTTAACCTTATTTAAGAAGATTTTTAAGTTCCATAATCCCTGAGTTTCGAGAAGTTCTAACATGTGGAATAATGTTAAAGCAAGAGATTGATTTATTATTGCCATGAAAATCTGCCCTTTCTCGTCCTCAGCACTCTCTTCAAGCATAACCCTTAAAGCGTCTCCAGCTTCAATTAGATTCCTTCTTGTAGCATATCTCGGTTTATTTTTGATTATTCCAATATTGTATAACCAGTACAACCTCCTAGTCAACATTGTTTTAATCAGCACTCTTATTTCCAAATATTCGCTTGGAAGGTTAACTCTCTTCCACTCAATGGAAATCGGTTGTATGTAATGTTTAACATCTGGATCTTCTTCATTTCTGTACTCGACTTGTTCAATGAACAAGTTTCTACAGATATCTAAAACTCTACTCAACTCTGAACCAGGTGATGCTGTCATTCCGAGGATAAGTGGATATTTAGCTTGAGATACATAAAACTTAGCTATTTCAGTGTAAGCGTATTTTTTAATCGCTCTGTGACATTCATCGAAGATGAGTAAGCCATAATTCTCTAGTTTAAGTCTTTTTTTTAACAGATCATTCCTTACAACCTGAGGCGTTGAAAAAACGACTCTTGCATCATTTTCCCACAAAGCGACCCTATAATTTGGTGGAGTCTTACCTGTTAACAGTATTGTGTCTTTCTCCTTGAGCTTCAGAAACTTATTGAAGCTGCTTTTATGTTGCATAACAAGCGGTCTTGTAGGCGCCATAACTAAGACCTTTGCATTTCTATAATTGTATAGTATATTTGCTGAAACGATCGCTGAAATAACCGTTTTACCTAAAGCCGTAGGAAGAATGACCAATGTATTTCTCTCATAAGCTATATCCGCTATCTTCTTCTGGAAGAGTCTGAACTCTACAGTATTTGGCCAAATAAATGGGTGTTCAAGATATTTTACGACAGATCCTTTCAACATATATTCCAGCTCTAATCCTTCTTTCACAATCCTTTTCTTACTACCCTCAACCTTAAGATTTAATGATTTAAGTATACTTTGTACCATACAGAACTTGTTTTTTTTGAAAACCCCTTTTTCAATTCTCTAGCTATTACTTTATTCTTGATATACATCCATTTCCTCCTTCATCTATCGGTTTAAAAAAAAATTAAACATTTTGGTGAACTCCTATATTAGGGCTTAAAGACAAATATGCTTAAAACGCTCATCCTAAACTGAGATCAGTTATCCTTCATCTTATGATAATCTAACAACTTCTTATCCGCCAATAAAATTCTTTATAACAAATAAACAGAAAATCTGGGATAAACTTACAGTTAGGGAAATAATGGTTAAAATCATAATTTCTAATGTTTATTAAAAAATATTAAACATCATAAGAATTATAAAAATGAAGATTTAGTAAGTTTGTACAGATAACGTCAAAAAGTTTTACTATACTCAACCCTACTGAACTTTGACAAATAACATAATTTCACTCTAAACGATATAAATTGTTATTATACCTCACATTTATCTTAATAAAACGTAACTACCAACATAACTTTACACATTGTTACTTTTTTCTCTAATGAATGTTATTACTGGAATGCATAATATCAGGAAAAGAGCTGATGCATAATATGGAAGAGCCATTCCTAATGTTTCCCATAAGTAACCACCTATGTAGGGCCCAATTGCGAACCCGAACATGACTCCCGTCTGAGTTAAACCCGAGGAAAGTCCACGTCTGTTTCTTGGGGTGTGTTCCATGAGTAGAGATATTGAAGCTGGCCAGGTCATACTCCAAAGACCATTAATTCCCATTTGAACTAATAAAAGCAGAATTAAGTTATCGATTGTTGGCCATAAAATGAAGAGAATTGGCATTAACGCGAAACAAATTGCGATAAACTTTTTCCTGCCAACTTTGTCAGCTAAGATACCTGCTGGGATTTGTGTAAGAATCGTCGTCAAACCAAAACCAACAGAAATGAATAAACCAATTTCTGCTGTAGAAACGTTAAATTTATCCATCAAGTAAATGGGTGTTATGGGACTTACAGTTCCCACACCTAAGCCCGTGAATAGGTTGAGAAAAAAGAATGGTAATAACGGGCGAAAGAGTTTTAGATCAATCTTTGCTCTCTTTTGATATGATTTTTTGTTATCTCCAAACGTGTTTCTTGGCGGTTTTGACAATACTAAACTAGGGACTAAACAAAAGATATAGAGTGCTGTTGTTACGTAGAAGATCATGTTCCAGCCATGAATCTCTTCAAGAAATCCTCCAATAGTTGGACCAATTATACTCCCCAAGGGAAATGCGAGATTCATAATGCTATAGACCTTCATCCTGTTCGATGCAGATGTGTAATCAGCAACTATCGCCATTCTAGAGGGCATGAATAATGCAAAGGCTATGGAATATATCATTCCCCAAATAATCAATTGTTCCCAGTTACTACTAAATGTATAAAGTAATGGTGGAGCGATTGCAAGTAGTATACTCAATATGATTATCTTTCGTCTCCCATATAGATCTGAGATGAATCCACTTGGAAGTCTCATTATTGTACCAGCTAATCCTGTGATAGATATCACAAAGGAGACCTCTAATACTGTTGCACCCATGCTCTGGATATAGAGCGGTCGTAGAGAGTTAGTAAGATTCATACCTAGTGACATGAAAGTGTTAATGATGAAAAGTAGGATCAATTCCCGATTTAGGGGAAACCTTCTTGTTTGATTTGGAGACATTTTATCTAACCTTATCGAAGGGACACTTTGAATGAAGATTGTTCTTAAATTTTTATGAATTCACATTACTTGTTTCAAAATAATAGTAAATTGATAGATCTTATCCCGATATCATTATGTTTATTATATTCCTATACAAGAGCTTTGTTTAATGCATTTGAACACATACACTGTCTTTTTTTAGGTATCTTGGGAATAGTCTCGATCATTATCTTCTTAAGATTCAATAAATTCAGAGACATCGTTTTCATTACGTCTTCTGTTGAGACAGGTCTTTCAGCCCAAACATCATAATCAGTTATCATTGAAATGTTTACAAAACAGATTTCTGCCTCCCTTGCGAGAACAACCTCTGGATAGAGCGTCATACCTATCACGTCAACCTCCCAAGAACGGAAAAGTTTAGACTCAGCTCGGGTAGAGAAACGAGGTCCCTGAATACAAACATATGTCCCTTTTCTATGGGTTGGCACTCCCATTTCTGTAGATGTTTTAAACAAGATTTTTCTAAGTTCTGGACAGAATGGATCAGCTGTAGAGACATGACATACTTGTCCTCCTTCATAAAACGTATCGTTTCTCGATTTTGTTCGATCAATGAATTGATCGATTATGACGAATTCTGACGGTTTATACTTCTCTCTGAGACTACCCACTGCTGATGGTGAAATGATTCGTTTCACACCGAGTTCCTTAAAAGCCCAGATATTTGCCCTAAACGGAATTCTGTGGGGTGGAATCTCGTGTTGATATCCATGACGGGCAATAAAAGCTACTTTTTTATCCTTATAATATCCAACACTAATCGGTGAAGAAGTTTGACCAAAGGGAGTATATTTTTTAATCTCTTTTACATCTTCAATTATTTCAGAATCATAGACTCCCGTACCCCCTATAATTCCAATCTCAATATCCTTTTCATTCAAGTAATATCTCTCCCAAAATACTCAAATTAATATCTGCAGACTAATCTACCATGATTTGGTAATAAAATTATGGGAGTAATCTTTCTGGTGCTCGTGGGAATAATACTCCCTCTCTAATATTTTTAAGATCTAGTAATTGTTTTACAAACCTTTCAATCCCAAGGCAAAATCCTCCATGAGATGGGACACCATATTTAAAGAATTTTGTGAACCACTCCAAAGAGTTTACGTTCATTTGCTTTTCCTTAATTTGTTGAATAATTTTCTCATAACGGTGTTCTCGTTGTCCTCCAGAAGATTGCTCTAAACCTTTATATATCATATCAACACTCCTCGCCCATTGAGGTTCTTCATCAACTTTCATTACATAGAATGGTTTCACCTTATAGGGAAATTTGTTCACAAAGAAGAAATCATTTCCATATTTTTCTTTAACATATTTTGACAGGATCATCTCAGATTCCCGATCATAGTCTTCACCATACTCTATCCTCTTCCCAAATTCTTCCAAGACATCATATACCTTAGGGAACTTGAACTCAGGAAATGGTGTCTTTGGAATTGACACTTCCTTCTTGAGTAAACATAATTCTTTCTGACATTCTTTCTTAACAGTTTTCAAAGTAGCTATAATAAGATCTTCTTCAACTCTCATCATATCAGATTCATTTACCATAAAAGCAAACTCAACTGCACAAGCTCTGTACTCGCAAAGATGTCTAGGTGTATGACTTGGTTCTGCTCTCCAATTAGGTCCCAGATCATAAATTTTATCGAATCCTGCTGCTATCAATAACTGTCTGTGTAGTTGGGGATCTTGTCTTAAGAAAGCATTTTTGTCGAAGTAAACAACAGGGAATACCTCTGCACCACTCTCTGAAGCTGTACCCATAAGACAAGGAGTAAACACCTGTAGAAATTCTTTTTCACTCAGAAACTTCATTATGGCTTCTACAATCTTAGCTTGAATTTTAAATATGGCTGCTGTTTCTGGCCTTCTTAAATCCAAGACCCGCCAATCTAATCGCACATCTAAATTCGATTCAATTTTACTAGAAATATCCATCGGCAATGGACGAATAGCTTTGTCTACAATATCGACTTCACTTGGGATAACTTCTACCCCCTGAGGAGTATTCTCTCTTTTAACAACATTTCCTCGAACGGAAATTACGTCTTCCTGACCTAGTCCTTCTATAATCTCAAAAAGTGAGTCTGTTACAATACCTCTCTTAAACGTAATTTGTACGATCCCTTTGCAATCTCTAAGAATGATAAATTTTACCCGTCCAAGATCTCTAACTTTCTTAACCCATCCAGAGATAACAACTTCACCTGTTTTTACTTCATCTGTATAATGTGTCCGTTTTAACAAAAGATCACCTACTTTCCCAAAATAAAGAACTTTTTTAAAGAAACATTCAGTGTAATGATTAAATCTATTATTAATCAGGAATAATATCTCTCTTCCTGCTCTTCAAAAGTTATTCTGAGAGTCATTCCACGAATTTTTTCTGCCAATTCTTTTA
>DAOVAG010000016.1 GCA_030671165.1 Candidatus Bathyarchaeota archaeon
CAATGTACATCAAGCCAGAAGATTGTCTAGTTTCATTGCACACCTTCATTATGGAAGAATTATTGAATTCTCAAAATCAGAAAAATTCTTTGCACAACCAGAAAATAAGATAACACAAAAATTTGTTTCTGGAGAACTTCAATTTTAATATCATTATGAAAAAATAGCATGATAATGATAATTAATCAAAAATTAGCTGGAATTCTTTATATTTATTTTGCTAATTTTCGAATTTGAGCAAGATTTTTAGAATCATCATTCTGACTATCTATCGGAGTTTCTAAAATTATTGGTAACTTACGAAAAATATCTGTGTGGAGTATGCTCCTGAAACCATTATTACCAATGTATCCTTTACCAATATGTTCATGTCGATCTATATGAGATGCCAATTTTCCTTTCGAATCATTTGCATGAACAACCTTAAGCCTTTCCAAGTCAATTTCTTCTTCAAGTCTATCAATTGTTTCACCAATAGATGTAGTATTTCTTAGATCATAACCAGCTGCAAATGCGTGACATGTATCAAAACAAATTCCAAGTCTATGATTATCGGAAATTTGATCAATAATCTCTTGAATTTCCCTAAATGTTGAACCCATACTGTTCTTAGTACCCGCTGTGTTCTCAAGTAATAGAATTGCTTTTCCATTTGATGAATTGAAAGCTGTCGTTATAGCATTTGTAAGTTTTTTCAATCCAATTCTTCTACCTTTTCCAAGGTGACTCCCCAAATGAATTACAATATATGAAATGTCAAGTCTATTGCACCTATTCAATTCTTCTACAAGAGACTTCACAGATTTCCTATATACGATCATATTTGGGCTAGAAAAATTTGGTAGATAAGGTATATGAGAGAATACTGGCTTCATCCCAGATTCATGTAGTTTTTTATTAAATTTTATTATCTCATTAATTTGTAGAGTTCTTGATCTCCAGCTTCTTGGATTACTTGTAAAAATTTGAAATGTATTACATGTTTTTTCCTTTGCCCTGTCTACCGCTAAATTAATTCCATTAGATATTGAAACATGAAGCCCACATTTTATCTGATTAATATTCAAAATTTACACCAGATATTTTTTAAAAATGTAATAACATCAGACAAGATTTTCATTAATTACAAGTGATCAAATATTGTTAGAAAATAATATTGATTGGCACACTAAAAATAAAAATCGGAGATAGTATGCCAATTGATAAGTATATTTATGTTAAGAACTTGGAACTGCTGTTGCATCAATTTCTATTAAAAGTTCTGGTAAAGGTAGAGTTACTCCAACTGTAACACGACAAGGTGGATCCTCAGGAAAATAAGTCTTGAAAACTTCATTCATCCCAGCGAAATCTTTTACATCTTTCAAATAAACTGTGGTTTTAACTACATCTGCCATTGATGATCCCGCTGCTTCTAAGACTGCTTTGACATTTTCCATTACTTGTGTGGTTTGTTCTTTAATTTCTCCTGGAACTAATTTACCAGTAGCATCAAAAGCGACGAACCCTGCCACATAAATGACTCCGCCCGCTTTCACAGCTTGTGAATATATTGGGCGTGTTGAATTTGGGGCTTTTGTTACTGGTGCTTTGTCAGTTCTAATAATTACTTTATCCATATGCTCACCGAAAACTGTGAAGATAAAAAGAATATTTATGTCTTAGCTTATTTGATTTCATATTGTCATAGTACCTTAGATACTGATATCTAAATCATAATTAGTAATTTATCTATTCTAATCTCTTTATTATATGATATCCAAACTGTGTTTTTACAGGTTCTTTAGTAACTACATTTTTTTCTAAACTGAATGCAGCATTCTCAAATTCTTTAACCATTTGCCCCCGAGTGAACCATCCTAAATCGCCACCTCTTTTTTTTGAAGGACATGAAGAATATTGCTTAGCAAGTTCAGAAAAATTTTCCCCTTTGTTTAGTCTCTCTAAAATATTAATTGCCTGTGAATGTTTCTCTACAAGAATATGTGCACAACGTATTTTATTACTCATTATAATTTTCTCCAATTTTTTTCATATGTTTGTAATTAGTTTCGTTTTATAGTTATAGTTGCATTTTTCCATTCATCAATATCATGAAGTGAACCAAGGATAGCAAATATAATATTTGACGTTATTCTCTCTACAAAACTATTCATTACAATATTCTTGCCGTCTACTTTCAATTCTAATTCTGTATTTATAATGTTCATATTTATGATACCTCTATTGACGTTTTGTAAAGACAATCAAAGTATAAGTCGTTCGTTATATTCTTCTAATATATTATAGGGTGAAACACTCTGATGGCAAAGAATCCATTTGATAATATTGATATCAATGAAATCTTGGCTGAATATAATAAATATAGAAGTCCAGAAGTAACGGCAAAATTTCTTCGTTTTAAGGATGGAAAGCTGGTACTAGAATTTGAGGGAACTTTTTGTAATACATGTGGTTTCCATGATTATTTTGAAGATTTCATATATGAAATGAAGCGGTTAAACAAAATCGAATTGAAAGTAAATGATATCAAGGAAAGTGGTTTTCAGAAATTTATAGTGATATATTCAATTAGTGATAAGCCATCTCTATAAAATGGACACTAGGCGTAGAACATTTGAAGTACAATTTTCAAATAATTTTCAAACTAATCAAGAAAATGAATCGAAATATGCAAAATAATAATAGCACTGCTCTGAAAAATGAAAACCAGAAAAATGAGAGAGATCCATTCAGAATCTTAATAACAACTATACTCTCACAAAGGACGAGAGATGAAAACACAAGACAGGCATCACAAAAACTTTTTTCAAAATATCATGATGTTAAGAGTTTATCCAAGGCAAATGCTAAAGAAGTAGAGAGTTTAATTCAACAATCAGGATTCTATCGGACAAAAGCACGCTCTATAATATCTGTATCTAAGATCTTAGTCGATTGCTATAATGGAGAAGTACCTAGAGATTTTAATGAATTAATGGCACTGCCTTCTGTGGGTCGCAAAACTGCAAATTGTGTACTGGTATATGGTTTTCATGTACCAGCTATACCTGTAGATATACATGTTCACAGAATTTCCAATCGTTTAGGAATGGTTAACACAAATAAGCCAGAAGATACGGAGTTAAAACTACGAGAGCATATAGAAAGACGATTTTGGATAGAATTAAATGAAGAATTTGTTAAATTTGGTCAGAGAATTTGTAAACCAGTTAAACCTAGATGTGCAATTTGTGATCTAAAAAAATGTTGCATTTGGTATAAAGACCAAAGAATGAAGTAATTACCTATTAAGAGAACTATTGAATTTATAGATAATGACTAATCAATCCTGACTTATCAGGTTGACTTGAATTATTTTCTATCACAATAAAAGAAGTTAGGTCATTAGATGACATTGATAATTGATCAGCTGTTTTCGCCTTTGGTTGTACACCAATAACCCTAATTTTCATACCTGATTTCAAAGAAATTGCATCATTCGCAAGTGTTCTCCAAAAAGATAAATTCGCTCTTGAGTTATCATCATTCAAAATGATATTAGCTACTTTCACGGTTTCACCGTTGCTAAGTTGAATGTCATTCAAAAATGATTCTTCAACAATTCCTTCAATAATAACTGGTCTAGATAAATTATTTAGATCATTAATTGATATCCGCTCTGGATAACCGGGTGGTTTAATATCAGTTATTTTAGGATTTAATTTTATAACACCTAATTTACTGACACTTATGAATATTTCAGCAGCTTTTTCTTTTATTTGACTATTTTCTACAAGAAGAATATCGTCTTGATTTATCTTATTCATAATATCAGTTTTCTCATCCCAAAGAAAAAGTCGTATCAGACCTGTATTATCTCCTACTAGTAAGGATCCATATTTACTAGTGCTTTCATCTCTTCTGTTGAATTCTCTAATTTTACCGCTATTTATTACTCTTACAAGTATTGCTGGGTTTGTTCCAGATTTTAGGTCAATGATTCTTGAAAAACTCAATTTAGTACTGGTTTTGGAGGTTTTACCCTTTAGTATAGTTACGGTGCTTCCTTTTCCTATATGAATTTCTGGTTTCTTAATTTTGTCTTCTCTTATTTGTGCTCTCATAATCTGTAGAATATCGCCAGGATTTATACCTCTTAATAATCCGACTTTGTTATTCCATGACACAAGGTTCATTGTTATTGTTCCGTCAGTAATACTGGACCTAAGTACATTACCTTCCTCTTCATCCTGTTTAAAATTGATAATTTCAGGTTTTGAATTAACAGTTGCAATAATATTTACTTCTGTATCGTTTATCTTTATATCATTAAGATTTTTAAAGAAATTTGATAATTCTGGAAATTCATTATCACCAAATTCTGAAGGTAATATTGTAATTTCACATCTATCTCCACAATTTATTTCAGGAGCTCCAGTTAAATCTTCGCGAGTATAGGCATGTGAAAGATGAATTATTTTTCCTAAGATATCTCCTTCAGACGCTAATTGTTCAGCTTTTCCATTCCATAATACGCATCTTATTATTCCAGTTCTATCTGCTAATAGTATTCGTAATATTTTTCCAACATTACCATTTGATTTATTAAATTCTTTAATTGGCCATAGAGATATGATTCTTGCAGACAGTGTAATATCATTTAAATTTGTGACAAGATCTTTCACTTTTATTTGATTGAAAGATTTACCATTTACCTTAACAAATAATTCCTGAGCAATAATTCTTGCAGCCCCTTCATCTGAGAGTAAGCCCTGAGCTTCTTTCTTCTTAGAATCTATTCGATCGACTATTTCCTTTTTTGTGAGGTCTTTTCTCTGTGTGATTATTTTGTCTATGATATTTTCAAGTTGCATAATGTAGATTCCTTATTATGAATTGTTACTGAAAAGCATTCCAATAATCTTTTAAAATAATTTTAAGTTGTTCAATTCTGGATTCTATTTCTTTATCTACTGTAACTTCTTTTAAAGAAAAAGATTCTGAGATATTAAGTTGATTCATTTCAGCCATTGTTGAAATTATACTTGATATAGTTTCAGACAGCGTTGTCAAGTTGTATCCTCCTTCAAGAACCATTGCAAGTCTGCTTTTGCAAATTGATTCTGCGACTTGCATGATTTTTTCTGTCATTTTAATGTAATTGTTATTTGTAAACTGTAAATTTGCAATTGGATCTGAGGAATGTGCATCTTGACCTGCAGATACTAAGATTATCTCAGGTTTGAATTCTTTTGCTAAAGGGAAGAACAAATCATCAAATATTTTTTCATAATTGTTACCTGATGTTCCTGCTGGTAAAGGAAGATTGACTGTGTAACCTTTCCCTTCTCCTTTACCAATTTCTTCGATATAACCTGTACCTGGATATAGTGGCATCTGATGTGTAGAAAAATAAAGAACTGTTGGATCTTCATAGAAAATATCTTGGGTACCGTTTCCATGATGGACGTCCCAATCCATTATCATGAATCTTTTTAGTTCAAAATGTTTTCGTAAGTATTCAACAAGTAATGCTACATTATTGAAATAACAAAAACCACCTCCATAATTTCTTCCAGCATGATGTCCAGGTGGACGAATTAAACCAAAAGAGTTACTTACCTTATTTTCTAAAATCATTTTACCAGCAAGTACTGCTCCACCAGCACTTAATTTTGCAATATCATAGGTTTTAGCTTGTATTGGTGTGTCAATGGATAACATACCTCCACTATTACTCATATTTTGAACTTTCTCAATGTAGTCTTCTGTATGGACTAACATTAATTCTGCCTTGTTTAGTGGATCAGGATATGATATTGAGAGCTTGGGATTGTTTAGAAGACTTGCATCTTTCAAATGTTCTACTACTCTACTTACACGTTCAGGTCTCTCTGGATGGTCAAACCCTAAGTTATGTTTAACATACTCTGGATGGTATACTAGGGCTGTTTTAGTCAGTGAATTGCCCTCCTTGATTAAGATTAACTGTTATTGTAGATGTATATCGTTTGTTGATTTAAAATCAATAATTATTTGTAACTATGAGTCTTTTTAAATGAATAATTTTACCTAAATTTTTATTAGATTATTAATCCCAAAACAATCTTGTTCTTTGATATTCTCTCTCAGCTTTCAATATTTCTGAATAGAATTCTGCTTCATTACGTATGGGTTTCCGTAGAATTCTTGATGCAATTACAGGTCCAACACCTCTTGCGGCCATGGTGAGAATTGCCCTCTTTCCAGCTGTTTGAACAAGACTGGCTGATTTCCATGCACGATTCCATCTGATTTTTTCTTCAGTAGATAGTTTCAGATGTTTTTTCTTTTTCTTGATTATTTGTAAAATTTCTTGATCGCCATGATAACCTACAGCTATCAATGTTGAATTACATTTTGGACATCTTATGACATCAGGTAGGGTCTTAACATCTCTAACACTTTCCCAATCAGCATTAAATATACAAATCAACCTGACGCTTGTAGCCATTAAGCGTTCTTTCACAATATCTGCTAGGGGTTGAGATGGTAAAGCGGGTCTGAGAAGGTTGTGTGGAACAACTTTATCAACTATTGGTAAGGCAAAAGGTGAACAACTGGTTCCTTTCTGATCGATTACTTTAATGTCTATTTCGTCAGTTAGAATTTTCTTAATAATTTCAACTGCGTTTTCAATGTCTATCTTTTCTAAATATATTTCACGTTGGGTTTCTTTGTTTATCGGAGTGTCACTAAATACTTTTACTAGAAGTTTTCCTCTCTTTAGCTTGTAATCAGCTTTTGCCTCTACAGCTCCGAACCTCTTAGCAACATGCCAGTGTCTCCAAGTGAATGTCTCAGTATATTCTATCGCATTTCTTATTATTGTTGGTATTTCTTTTTCTTTTAGATTTTTCAATTCATTAGCAATTTTTTTTGGATCCATTTTAATTGGAGTAATAATCGCTATTCTGTAAGGGTCGGTATGGGTTAGAATATTTACTCCATACTTTGCTTGAAGAAGAGCTGACATTACTAAAGCTAGAGCTTCATTTACTAGATTACCAAAGCATGCGTGGATTATTATGCAATTCTCAAATCGTTCAATTACTATCTGTTCATGAGTAGGTAAAGGATAATCCCTGTTGTGTCTTTCAATAGTTTCTTTGACTTTATCTAATTCTTGATTTTCATAGATGGCAATTGATTGTGAATTCTCTGAGATTGCCTGCCTTAGTTTGCCCACTTCAAGCGCTACATCATATTCTACTGGAATTATTTCTCCCTCCCAACTTGGTATAGCGTTCAGGCTGGAGGCTGCCGCTTCTACTTCTACAGTCATTTTTTCATCGTCAACACTAATGACTCGCCAAGTATTCCCGTGCATGATGAATTCTGTTCTCGATTGACATCGTTTTGCAACAAACTCTTGATCTAGAGTTCCTATACGTCTCTTTAAAGAAAAATCGAATACTGTGTACTTCTTTACATCAGGTATTACTGAAAGATTCTCATAATAATATCGGCGTGTGGTAAGATATTTACCAGATAAGCCTTCATCCCTTAACCTAATTATTCTCTGCTGCTGAAGTTGTTTAATAACACTATAGAAAACTTGAGGTTCAATGTTTCTAAATGGATATGCTCTTCTAACAATATCATATGCTTCTTCAACAGTGATGTTTTTAGTGTCTAATATCAGCCCTACTATTTGGTGAGCTAGAACATCAAGAGCATTTTCGTGTACCTTAACTCTTTCAAGTTGACCTTTCTTTGCATGATCTATCAATACCATAGATTCAAGTATGTCATCAGTCCACGTAGTTATTATACGTCCTTTTGGAATAGATTTTATCTGATGACCACTTCTTCCAATCCTCTGAATCAATCTTGTTGCTTGCCTTGGTGACATATAATGAACCACAAGATCAACAGTTCCTACATCTATACCAAGTTCAAGTGATGAGGTACATATCACAGCTTTGATGTCACCTTTTTGGAATTCTGTTTCGACCTCTTCCCTTATCTCACGTGATAAAGAACCATGATGGACTTTCACTGAATTTCTACAATGTATTGCATTTATTTGTGAACCAAGAGCTTCTGCATGTTCTCGAGTGTTAGTAAATACAAGAGTGGAACGTGGCTCAGTTACAAGTTCACAAATTCTCCGGACTCTACTTATATTTGCAGAAGAAATTCCTAACTCTTTTGCCTGAACATAATCTTTTTTTTCAATATTGACTTTCTCAATTTTGACATCTAGACTTCTGAGTTCGGAGGACTTTAAAACTTCAGCTTGGTTTCTTGACCCACTTAGAAATTTTGCTATTTTTTCGGCTTCTCCTATAGTGGCTGATAATCCTATTCGTTGGAATTCGTGACCTACAAGTCTACGGAGCCTTTCTATTGCAACTGAAAGCTGCACTCCTCTTTTATCAGTAGCTAGTTCGTGTATCTCATCTACTACTAACCACTTAACATGTTTCAGATGTTCTTTCATTCTTTTACCAGGTAAAATAGCTTGAAGAGTCTCTGGAGTTGTTATCATCATGTCTGGAGGTTTTTTTGCTTGCTTTGTCCTAGCACTAGTTGGTGTGTCACCATGTCTAACCTGTACGTCTAACCCAAGTTCCTTTCCAATTTCAATTAATCTTCTCAAGATATCGCGATTTAATGCTCTGAGAGGTGTTATGTAAAGTATTGAGATTCCATCTACTGAATTTGTTCTCTTTGCTGAAAGATATAGATCAAATATTGGAAGAACGGCGGCCAAAGTTTTACCAGTACCTGTTGGCGCTATTAATAGAACATTTTTCTTTTGTAATATCGGTTGAATCGCTAGCTTCTGAATCTCACTAGCCTCTGTTATCCCTTGACGGTTGATCTGCAATCTTACTGGTCTTTGCAGTATTCGAAATACTTCGGTCAATAAATAATCCTCAATATGTCAACATGAAAGTCTGTTGCCATTTTAATTTCATTTTTTAATTTGTATATTTTGTTAGTATCATAATACTCTAACAATTTACATATTTGAGTATATTATTTTTAAAATAAATCACAAAATATACTTTATAATGTAAATATATTGATTTATCTAAATGCAAGAACTCTTACACAAAAACTAGCGCACAATTAACACAGGACATTCTGCGTGATGGCTTACACTATTACTAATGCTTCCAAGCAGAAACCTTTTTGCTCCGCTTAAGCCTCTACTTCCTATTACTATCAAATCGCTGCTTTCTTCTTTAGCAATATTTATTATTGTATCTGCGACTTGTCCCGTCTCAAGTCTATTGGAGACTTCCAATCCGAAGGACTCAACTATTTTTATTGTGTTTTTCAGGACATTACGACCTGACTCCTCAAGAGGTCTATAATCTATAATTCCAGCTTCTACTCCCAATATTATTGGAGGTGGAACAACACAAAGCAATATTATTCTTGAATCGTATTTTTTTGCAATACTGCAAGCATAATTTACAGCTTTATCGGAACTTTTTGAGCCGTCAACTGGCACAAGAAGCTTCTTCATCATAATTGCATCAGATTATTTCTTACAAAGTCGTAATGAAAAGCCTTTTTATTCTAATACCTGACTCATATTTGAAAAAATTGATGATCTTTAATAATATGTTTATGTTGACCAGCTTAGCTGGCTTGCTAAGTGTGTACTACACAACTTTTGTTACATATTCAATTTAATTATAACTATCAGTAATTGCATTGAACGTGTTATATTTGGAAAGTATAATGTTTTGCATTAAATAATTAATTTAATAAAAATAGTTAAAAAATAATGTTTCTAAATTAGATTTTATAGGCTAGTTTATGATCATATTCTATAACCATCTTAGTATTACTTAGCAATTCCTTATTCAAATTGATTGTGATAATACTAAAAAGAAAAACAACGCAGCGCTAGATTAACGTGATTAAAACCAGGTTGTAATATTGAATCTTAAGCAGTTTTTAGATAATCATAAAGTATGGCATCAATTCGTAATGAAATCTGAGACTATACACACAGCTGATGCAGCAAATGTAGCAGGAATAGAACTACATAAAGTCACAAAGAATTTGGTTTCAATTACTGATACGGGTGAATATATCATTTTGATAGTGCCTGGTGATAGTAAAGTAAATTTAAAAGAGGTTTCAAAAATGCTTAATGTAAAAAAAGTAGGGCTTGTACCTTTTTCAGATGCAGAAAAAATTAGTGGGTACCCACCTGGAGGTACCCCCTCAGTAGGACATAAAACAAAGATGAGAACTCTCATAGAAAAAAAACTATTAAATTTTGAGACAGTCTATTGTGGTGGAGGATCCAGAGACAAACTCCTCGAAATAAGAGTTCAAGATATTATCAAATTAAATGATGCTATAATTGCAGAACTTGTCAAATAGATATTAAGGGAATCTTATTCAAATATCTGTTCAAACTAATGATAAGAAATCTTAAATGCCGGGGTGGCAGAGTGGCAA